>NZ_LIOK01000041.1:0-1085 GCF_001418025.1 Anoxybacillus suryakundensis | reverse complement strand
ACCTTGTCATCTTCAAGGGATCTTACTCGCTTGACGCGATGGGAAATCTCATCTTGAGGGGGGCTTCACGCTTAGATGCTTTCAGCGCTTATCCCTTCCGCACATAGCTACCCAGCTGTGCCCCTGGCGGGACAACTGGTACACCAGCGGTGCGTCCATCCCGGTCCTCTCGTACTAAGGACAGCTCCTCTCAAATTTCCTACGCCCGCGACGGATAGGGACCGAACTGTCTCACGACGTTCTGAACCCAGCTCGCGTACCGCTTTAATGGGCGAACAGCCCAACCCTTGGGACCGACTACAGCCCCAGGATGCGATGAGCCGACATCGAGGTGCCAAACCTCCCCGTCGATGTGGACTCTTGGGGGAGATAAGCCTGTTATCCCCGGGGTAGCTTTTATCCGTTGAGCGATGGCCCTTCCATTCGGAACCACCGGATCACTAAGCCCGACTTTCGTCCCTGCTCGACTTGTAGGTCTCGCAGTCAAGCTCCCTTCTGCCTTTACACTCTACGAATGATTTCCAACCATTCTGAGGGAACCTTTGGGCGCCTCCGTTACGCTTTGGGAGGCGACCGCCCCAGTCAAACTGCCCACCTGACACTGTCTCCCACCCCGATCAGGGGTGCGGGTTAGAATCTCAGTACGACAAGGGTGGTATCCCAACGGCGACTCCACCTAGACTGGCGTCCAGGCTTCTCAGTCTCCCACCTATGCTGTACATGTCGCACCAACATTCAATATCAGGCTGCAGTAAAGCTCCACGGGGTCTTTCCGTCCTGTCGCGGGTAACCTGCATCTTCACAGGTACTATGATTTCACCGGGTCTCTCGTTGAGACAGTGCCCAAGTCGTTACACCTTTCGTGCGGGTCGGAACTTACCCGACAAGGAATTTCGCTACCTTAGGACCGTTATAGTTACGGCCGCCGTTTACTGGGGCTTCGGTTCGCACCTTCGCTTGCGCTAAGCGCTCCCCTTAACCTTCCAGCACCGGGCAGGTGTCAGCCCCTATACTTCGCCTTACGGCTTCGCAGAGACCTGTGTTTTTGATAAACAGTCGCTTGGGCCTTTTCACTGCGGCTCCCC
>NZ_LIOK01000040.1:0-1327 GCF_001418025.1 Anoxybacillus suryakundensis | reverse complement strand
TTTCGAATGTTGGATCGCACTTTCATTCTACAGGAGATCCACAGGCAAGGGCTATTTTTTTGCTTGCTCGATTTTATCTAGCACCACGGGTTAAAATATTGTTAATTTGTTCTAAAGTATAATATAATCTTAAACAAAGTTCATTTTTAAGTAACTATTCACTCCGATAGTAGTATGTAAAGAAGCGCAACACAAATAGGGCATCCCCGTAATAGAAAATGCCCTAAGTGGTAGAAAGAACACGATCGAGCGTTTCGCCTGTCAACAGAAGACATAACGAATCCCACACGTTTTTTTCGTGTTTCGTCAGTGTGGAAACGATGCTTCTTGTGATGCAAAAAGACCGGGCGAATGTTTCTTCGCGAAATGTACCCGAAATGTTCTCTTTGACTTTGACCATGCGAAGATCGCGTTCGGCTTGGTTGTTATCAAAGGGAACATGTACTTCACGTAAGAAACGCAGCGCTTCTTCCTTTCGTTTTTGAAGGCGTCGAACAAAAGCGAGTGCTTTCTTCGGAAGAGGCGTCTTCGCTTCCAATCGGTGTTGTGCTCTTTCTAGGATGCGATCATACACTCGTTCCCACCGTCTCGCTTCTTCTTCGGAAAGTGCACCGTGATGGGCTTCGATGGCTTGCTTGGCGGCTAACAGAAACGTGGTCATGCGCATCGCCCACGTATGCCCTTGTTCGATGAAGCCCTTCAATTCACGCAAATGATGGGCGTGACAAAGGGCATGGGTGGCATGTGTGTATTTCGGATATGTACCGAACGCATCGTGCATCATCGTCCCTTCATATCGGGGAAGAATCCCGATGTCATCGGTCGCTTTTTTTCCACGAGAAGCGTGAGGAGCCAAGTATGTATATCTCGATGTACACGCGACATGCACCCATGCGAGTTTTCCATTGATGCGCAAACTCGTTTCATCGACATGCAAGATGTTGGATTCAAGTAAGGCGTCTTCGATGATGTCCATATTTGATTCCAGCGCTTCACGTCCTCGTTTCACCATATTGGCAAGGGTTCCTGTACTGATTGAGTGTTGATATAATGCTTCGATTGTATCACTCAAACGTTTGTAAGGGATCAATTGGATATGATGCAAATATACAGCGAGCGCCGTGAGCCGTGGACCGTATTGCACATGATTCGTGACATGGGATGGGAATTCGGCTTGTTGAACACATCGACAATGCGGACACGATTTCACTTCACGTTCATGTTGTGTCACCTCGATCGTCACGGGAGGGAGATCAAACACTTGACGGACATCGACTTTGAACGGTTTGACCTCACGCAAAGAAGCCCCACATCCTTGACACGTATG
>NZ_LIOK01000039.1:0-1814 GCF_001418025.1 Anoxybacillus suryakundensis | reverse complement strand
CTCCTCGTATAGTATGTTTAGAAAGATTTTTAAATCGAACTTCCAGTTCGATACGCTCCTTGACAATCGTATATTCTTGGGTGACTTGCCCACGGGGGAGGGGCGCCCCTCCCTCGTGGGTCGCAAACCTATTTCACAAACATCGGGGTTGGACTTTTCGCGATGTTCTTGGATAATGGTCTTAGGATCATCGGGGACACTCTTCTCTCTCCTGTAGCCTTGACTACTTGAAAAGTCTGTCTCCCCGGCTCCTGTTCGGACTTCTAACCCGCAGGCTGTTCCCGTTGGTTTCCCATGCTGGAAGGAGCAGCTTCCAGGCAGCCCATGGCCCAACGTGAGTTCTCATACGCGAGGGTGACTGGTCAACAGGCGCGATCCGGGGGCATCCCGAAGAGTCCCAACCCCACGATCCTACTACGATTGGAGGTGATCTCATGAAACTCTACGTCGGGATTGACGTGAGCTCAACGGACTTATACACGTGTATCATGGATCAAGAAGGAAACACGTGCGCCCAATTCAAGGTGGACAACCATCTCCTTGGCGCGACCTTCCTTCGCGATCAAATCCTCCGATGGGCAAACGAGCGCCAACCATCCGAAATTCTCATCGGGATGGAAGCCACTTCGGTCTACAGCTGGCATCCGGCGATGTTTTTCCACCAACAGGAGGAGCTGAAGTCTTGGCATGTCAAGGTGTTTACCATCAATCCAAAGCTCATTCGCAAATTTAAAGAAGCGTACACCGACTTGGATAAAACGGACGGCATCGATGCGTGGATCATCGCCGATCGGCTTCGCTTTGGCCGTTTGAAAGTGACAGCTGTCATGCAAGAACAGTTTATCGCCCTTCAACGGCTCACGCGCATGCGCTATCATCTCGTCCATCAGCTCACTCGGGAAAAGCAGTACTTCCTCCAACACTTGTTTTACAAGTGCAGTTCCTTTACCCAAGAGGTGGACAGCTCCGTATTCGGACATGCCATCTTAGAGCTTCTTCTCGAGTCGTTTAGCTTAGACGAAATCAGTCAGATGGACGTACAACAGCTCGCTGACTTCTTGCGCCAAAAGGGACGCAATCGCTTTGCCGATCCGGAATGCATCGCCAAGTCCATTCAAAAGGCGGCTCGTTCGTCCTATCGGCTTTCCAAATGTGTCGAGGATTCTATCGACTTGCTTTTAGGCCTATCGATTCAATCCATTCGTAGCCTTCAAGCGCAAATGAAAGAGCTCGATAAAGCGATTACTCGCCATTTGGAAGGCATTCCAAATACGCTACAAACGATTCCTGGCATCGGACCTGTTTACGCTGCCGGGATCTTAGCCGAAATTGGACAAATCGAGCGCTTTGACAACCAAGCTGCCTTAGCGAAATATGCAGGTTTGACTTGGTCTAAGCACCAGTCCGGTCGGTTCCAAGCCGAGGAGACTTCCCTCATTCGTTCCGGCAATCGCTATCTCCGTTACTACCTAGTGGAGGCTGCCAACTCGGTACAACGGCATGATGCGTCGTTTCGCACCTATTACCGGAAGAAGTATGAGGAAGTACCAAAGCACCAACACAAACGAGCCCTCGTCCTCACCGCTCGAAAACTCGTGCGTGTGATCGATGCGCTGCTACGCAACGGTCAAATCTACACGCCAAGAAAGGGGGAAGATCGATAGGGGTATCGATCTAACTGATTTTGCATCAAAACCCAGTTAATGACATCAGACAAGACTGGGCTTCTTCAGTATTGCCTTTTTTCGGGTCATCGGACAAATGAATTTCCAATTTCGATGATGTTTCACCTTGACATATTACCGCAGGACTTT
>NZ_LIOK01000038.1:0-3058 GCF_001418025.1 Anoxybacillus suryakundensis | reverse complement strand
ATCTATTTTGCTCACCCCCCTTCTTTTCAAGGAAACCTCCCCTTGAAACAGATGGAAGAGGGTTTAGCTTCCTCCCACAAACATTTTACTCATACACAAAGGATTTTTTATTTAGTTTTTCAGAATAACTTTTTGACCAACACGACTAGCGATGGAAATCCTTTTTTTACCATCGCTAGTCGTTCCATATGACGTTACACGTAAATGCTCTCATCCATTCCCAATCCTTGCAGAATCCTTCGCTGCTCGTAGGTGAGCGGTTTTCCTAGCGCGCGTTGGATGCGTCCATCCGGCAGCTTGAGGAGGACGACTTTCACATACTCAAACAACTGAAAAATCGCTTGCCCGGTCGGTCGGGTCAGCTTGCAGCCTCCGGCGCCCTTTAACGGGCGTTCTGGTGTGATGAACTGACGCACTCGGCGCTGAAAGACGCGGTAAATCGCCAAGGCCAAGAGAAATAAATAGCCCAACACCGCCACCCGTTCTGGCTTTTTGACGCAAATCTCGTCGGTGAAGAACGGATCTTTGAGAAAGGAGAAGTTCATTTCCACCGAGATTTGCCCTTTATACAACTTCAAGATTTCTCGAGCATCCATCGTTCGGCCTTTCCATTCCTTCGGAACGGTCGTGACGAGGACAAACCGGGACGCTTTCCATCTTGCCTGTTCCCATGCCTGTTGGTGGAATTCGACGTCCAAGCGCAAAAGATACAGCGTCTCCACCTCGGGTTCCACCCCTTTTTTCGGCCGGCCGCGCCGTTTTTCTCGGCCAACGAAAAGGAGTCGCTCCACGCTGGATCGGGTTGGACATCCGCTTCCGCCAGAGCAGCTTTGACGATTCGGAGCGACGATGGGCCTCTCGTGATCAAAAAGGCGTTGGCGGCTTTCGTCTGCGCCAGAGTGTCTTTCGTCATGGCGGCGGAATCGGCCACGTAAATCCATTCGTCTTCAATCTTGGCTTGTTTGAGCTGTTCGTGGACACGGGACAGCACCTCCGGATTCCACGTTTTGTCCGGCAGGTTGCCGTCGTGCACATCGCCGTAAAACGGGATGCCATCCTCGTTGCCGATCAGCCCGAAACCGATCTGTTTTTGCCATCGATGATGCCGGTTGTAGCCATGCGTGATCCGCAGGGCCTCTGACGAGACCGATTCATACGCGCCGTAAACGGTCTTGTCCGTCGTATCGACGTGGAAGGCCTAGAGAGGAAGGCCTTCTTTCCGATAAATGTGAATCAAGCAAGTGCTGATCACCTTGTGAATATCCGCCTCATACAGGCGGTCGAGATGACGAGCCAACGCATCATCATTGAACCAAGAAGGCTTCAGCCCCGGCCGGATCAGCTTCGACAAATCGATCTCATGCGCCCATCGCTCCAAATGGACGAGCGCTTGTCGTCCGCTCAAGATATCCAGAAGGATCAGCTTGACCGCATCGCTGGTTCGGGTTTGGCATTGGGGATCCACCGGAACCAGCCGATCGATGAGCTGGAGAAGGTCAAGATCTTGGAAAAGGGCACTTATTATATTCAAATAGGAACTGTCATAAATCTCACAAATTTGAACATCCATGGTGGACAAACTCCTTTGCATTCCTTGTGTGTCAAGGATTCATTCCACATCGATGCAAAAAAATCCTCCCGATTTTCGTCGGAAGGGTGCGAAATGTGAGTCAATATAGTGAAACAAGAAAAGAGATCTCGAAAAAGAGACCTCTTTTCATTATCGCTTCTTTCATTGTTGTTTCGGCATTCGACGACGATAAACAACGTAACTTCGGCTTAAATAACGAAACGGCATACTAAATACATGAACTAATCGCGTAAATGGCCAAACAACGAAAATACATAAAGCGGAGACGATATGAATTTTAAACCAAATCGGTACGCTTTCCATATACGTTGGATCAGCACGAAACGTTAAAACGGTGCGAAACCAAGGGCTGATCGTTGTGCGATAATCAAAGCCGTTTGCGTTCACGTTCAACGATGTAGAAGCAAAACCAGTCAACATGACAATCGCTAATAAAATTAAAACGAGCCAATCTGCTTTACTGCTTGTTAAGCGAATGCGTTTAACGGTTAAACGACGTTGGATGAAAATAACTAAACCAACAATAGAAACGATCCCTGCCGGAAGACCGAACGCGATGGCTAGCGTATGATACGTATGTTCAGAGATGCCGATCGCATCATAAAACGATTTTGGAATAAGAATCCCCATGACATGACCGATAAAAACAAAGATGATCCCCCAATGAAATAAAATGCTTCCGAGCCGCAACGATTTTTTTTCAAGAAATTCGCTCGATTTTGTCGTCCATCCGAACTGATCGTGTTGATAACGATAAATGTGCCCACCAATGAAAATAGTTAAAACGATGTAAGGGAAGTATCCCCAAAGAAATTGTTCGAGCAATTACGACACGCTCCCTTCCGCAAGTTTACGCACGCCAATTTCCTCAAGTGCCATAAGCAACACATCAAATAAAATGGCGTAATAACTTTCCGCCGCAATTAACTGTTCACGAATGTGAGACATATGATTGAAATATTTTTGCATAAGCGGCTGAACATACACACGTTCGGCTTGCGACGCAAATTCAAGCATAAGTGGCAAGTAATCTGGCAACTCTCGCTCTGTTATGTCAAAACCTGCTGATTTGTACAGCTGCTTCAATTGTAACAGTTCGATTCCACGTTCTCTTTGTTCGCCTGTGCTCATATATGTGACGTATAAATTTGTTTTTTTTCCAAAATCAAACGTATACACATATGTTTCAATCCATGACGTTTCATCCGTTTGTTTTACATAATCAATAAATTTTTGTATGTTTTGCACAATAGGGCGATGCGGAATTTGTTGACTAAACATTGCACAATCATCAAGTTGGTCACGCCATTGTCGATCTGGGTATGATAACAAATACGAAACGATTTCAAACACCGTTTGTACATGAGCATAATCCGCATTGTTTAAAGACCCTTGAAAAAATTAAAGAGCGTAAAGATTATCACATCCACAAATGTAAGAATGATGATTGTTCGTTTTACCAAGCAA
>NZ_LIOK01000037.1:0-3328 GCF_001418025.1 Anoxybacillus suryakundensis | reverse complement strand
CCGTGGGCAAGTCACCCAAGAATATACGATTGTCAAGGAGCGTATCGAACTGGAAGTTCGATTTAAAAATCTTTCTAAACATACTATACGAGGAGTGAACGATATGTTAACCATTTGTGACACGGTAAAACAGCGCGTATCTCATTTTAAAATCGGCGTCCTTACATACGATCAAATCGTTGTCGGTCCGTCCCCTAACATGTTGAAAGGAAAGCTTCGCCAATTTCAAGAGTTGCTATATTTCGATATGGAGCAAACTCCGCTAGGTGAATGGCCAGAAGTGAAAGAATGGCGATCTGTCTTTAAACAAATTGGCACCGATCCGAGCCGTTATCGCCCTTCGTCCGAAAGTTTGCTTCGTCGTGTGCACAAGCAAAGCTTTATTCCATCCATTCACTCAGCTGCTGATGTGAATAACTTTTTTTCCTTATATTATAAACTACCGATCGGCATTTATGATCGGGATCATCTAACAGGAGATATCGTTGTCACGATCGGTACGCAAGCAGATGAATATATAGGCATCAATGATCGGATAACAAACTTTGAACGAAAACTCGTCACAAAAGACGCTCAAGGTTCGTTCGGCAGCCCAATCGTTGATTCGAAGCGAACAATGGTCACAGAGCAAACAACTCACGCCATTCAAGTCGTATACTTCTTACCTTCGTTTACAGAAATACAATGTGAACAAATGTTGCAAGCGATGAAAGAGATGTTTATCCAAATTCACGGTGGTACAGCACATACTAAACTCATCATATAACATATAAACCAATACGGGGCAAGTAAAATAAAAAAACGCAATGCCCCGTTCATCTTCGAAACGAAACACTGCGTTGTCCCCGTATGTATGGAGCGGGTGATGGGAATCGAACCCACGACATCAGCTTGGAAGGCTGAGGTTTTACCACTAAACTACACCCGCATACTTAAATTGACTATGCCTATCATCATTCAGCACGCCCTACCATGCCTCTTCCTCTACTCGCCTACTCGATGATGATCGATGCGTCGAGGCAACTCGCTGCTTATTCGACGATGCGTCGCTCGTGGCTGAGGTTTTACCACTAAACTACACCCGCATATGCAGAAAAAGTAGAAATTTGTCGAATGAAATGTAAAAATAAAAAACAGGAATCCCTGTTTCGTAATTACGTTTTACATTATATCGACTCCCCTCAGACAAGTCAATACCTTGTTCACAACTTTTTCAAAAATACATCACTCATCTCTTTATAACCGATTTTTCCTATAAAATCGATGAACGCATGTATGACAATGATAAACATCTTGCATGAGGAAAGTGAGGAAAGAATTTGACATAACACCTTAAGGTTTCATATAATAAAAAACGAAACTAAAAGGTTATATATTTTAGGAGGATCATTTATGAGCCAAATGGTACAAGATATTCAACAAACAATCATCATTGAAGCGCCAATTCAAAAAGTATGGAATATGGTGTCTACATCTGAAGGAATAGCTTCATGGTTTATGCCAAATGATTTTCAACCAATTGAAGGACATGAGTTTCACTTACAAACTCCTTTTGGCTCTTCACCGTGCAAAGTGTTAAAAATAGAACAACCTCGTATCCTTTCATTTTCGTGGGATAAGGATGGATGGATCGTCTCTTTCATTTTAAAAGACTTAGGCGACAAAACAGAGTTTACCCTCATTCACGGGGGATGGGGCAGCGCAGATGATATTCTTCCGAAAGCAAATGAGAAACAATCTGTTGTTCGTGATCGAATGGCACAAGGTTGGACAGGAATTTTGGAAAAGCTTCGAAAGGTTGTGGCATAATACGTGGCGCCAGCAAAAAAACACGATGTTTTTCAAGCCATTGCGGACAAAACAAGAAGAGATGTATTACGTTTATTAGCTGAAAAAAAAGAACTACCCATCTCTGCTATTGCAGCCCATTTTCCAATTAGCCGAACAGCCATTACAAAACATTTAAACATTCTCGCCGAAGCAAATTTAGTCCAAAGTCGAAAATCTGGGAGAGAAAAAATTTATCATCTCCATACGGAACCGTTATTAGAGTTAAAACAATGGCTCGCATTTTATGAACGCTTCTGGGAGAATAAGTTGTCTATTTTAAAACATGTGGTTGAAAATGAGGAACATTCGTAGCCCCCTTTGTAACAATTAGGGGGCTTTCTTTACATTTTCCCAGACATCAATCCGTACAACCGATTGCTTCCGCAAGACTCTCGAATAATTAATTCAGGTTCAACCATGACTGCTTTCGGCTGAAATTGACGGTGTATAATATCTCGTAACATATATGCGGCAAGCCGCCCAATTTTTTCTTTATCTTGGCGAACCGAAGTTAATGGCGGATCAGTATAATTGCATGCCTCGATATCATCACATCCAACAATTGCGATATCCTCAGGCACTTTTAACCCTCTTTCTTTTACCGCTTTCATCGCACCAAAGGCCATTAAATCTGACGCCGCAAATATCGCTTCAGGATGATGTGACGATTGTAATATTTTTTTCATTGCCTCATAGCCACTTTCCATAAAAAAATCCCCTTGGGCGAACCATTCATCATGAATAGTTAACCCAAATTCTTTCATCGTGTTACGAAATCCTTCTTCGCGAATTTTTGTCACTTGTGCCCCAGGCAAACCGCCAATGTAGCCGATATGGCGATAGCCACATAAATAAAAGTGTTCTACGACTTTCGCGGAAATTTTATAGTTATCTGTCATAATGTATGCCGAACGGCTTCCCTCGAGCGGAATATCTACGCCGATACATGGAATGTCGCTCATGTCTAAACGATAAATGGACGGTTGCACTTTTTCACCACTAATAATGATTACCCCATCGACTTTGTAGCGCATCGCTCGCTCGTAATAATCTTCCTCTCCCTCTTCAAATCGCTCATTTGAAAAAAAGAGAAGATCATAACCGAACGCCCCCATTGTTTTTTTAAAAGAATTCATCACCTCGATAAAAAAGGGATGGTTAAAATCCGCATTAATTTCTCCCGCATAAATAACACCAACTACTCTCGACTTATGAGCAGTATCTTTTTGAATGCGAGCAGCGACATACCCAGTCTGCTCCATAATTTCTAGCACTTTTTTTTTCGTTTCCTCACCGACATCATGATAGTTATTTAACACTTTCGATACCGTACCTGGTGACACACCCGCTAATTTCGCAATTTCTTTAATAGTAATTTTCATACGATCCCTTCTTAACTTCATAAGGTATTGTCAAAAGTTTTAAAGACATACCCTAAGTTTTTATTGATTTTATGCGGTTTTCGACAAAAAAAGCTTGCCACCCCTGCTGTTTTTGG
>NZ_LIOK01000036.1:0-3529 GCF_001418025.1 Anoxybacillus suryakundensis | reverse complement strand
CCAAAAACAGCAGGGGTGGCAAGCTTTTTTTTGTCGAAAACCGCATAAAATCAATAAAAACTTAGGGTATGTCTTTAAAACTTTTGACAATACCTTCAAGAGAAGGAGGGGGAAATGATGAAAGAAGAAAAACAATCGTTTGGAAACAAAAAAGTATTAGCCGTTACAGCGTGCCCAACAGGAATTGCGCATACGTATATGGCAGCTGATGCCTTAAAGGCGAAAGCAAAAGAAATGGGGATCGATATCAAAGTAGAAACGAACGGTTCTAGCGGAGTGAAAAATGAGTTAACACAACAAGAAATTGACGAAGCGGTTGCGATTATCGTTGCAGCAGACAAACAAGTAGAAATGGACCGATTCGATGGTAAATATGTCATCCAAGTACCTGTTGCCGATGCGATCCGTAAACCAGAGCAACTCATTGATCGAGCATTAAAACAAGATGCTCCAATTTATCGTGCAAGTGGTGGAAATCGTTCGTATGCACCAAAAGAACGAACAGGATTTTATAAGCATTTAATGAACGGCGTATCGAATATGCTTCCGTTCGTTGTTGGTGGCGGTATTTTAATTGCAATCTCATTTATTTTCGGTATTAAAGCATTTGATCCAAATGATCCGTCGTTCCACCCGATTGCGAAAGCGCTTATGGACATTGGCGGGGGCAGTGCGTTTGCACTTATGATTCCTGTGTTAGCTGGCTTCATCGCAATGAGCATCGCAGATCGTCCAGGATTTGCGCCCGGAATGGTCGGAGGATTTATGGCAGCAAATGGTGGTGCAGGATTTTTAGGTGGATTGATTGCTGGCTTTTTAGCAGGTTATCTTGTTGTCGGATTAAAAAAATGGTTTAGTCGTCTGCCACAATCACTTGAAGGGATTAAACCTGTCCTACTTTATCCATTATTCGGCATATTGCTCACAGGACTTATTATGATGTATATCGTTATTGATCCAGTCAAAGCACTAAATGAAGGAATGAAAACATGGCTTGAAAATATGGGTACAGGCAATCTTGTTTTACTTGGTCTTATCCTCGGTGGTATGATGGCGGTTGATATGGGTGGACCAATTAATAAAGCGGCGTTTACGTTTGGCATTGCGATGATTGATGCAGGAAACTATGCCCCACATGCAGCTATCATGGCGGGTGGAATGGTTCCGCCATTAGGATTGGCGCTCGCAACAACGCTATTTAAAAAGAAATTCACAAAAGCAGAACGAGAAGCAGGAAAAACGTGCTATATTATGGGAGCTTCGTTTATTACAGAAGGAGCTATTCCGTTTGCGGCAGCTGATCCAGGACGTGTCATTCCATCAATTATCGTTGGTTCAGCAATTGCGGGCGCATTGACAATGGTGTTTGGTATTGGTCTTCCTGCACCACATGGTGGAATTTTCGTAATCCCAATTGTAAAAGGAAATCCGTTTTTGTATGTGCTTGCAATTTTAGTTGGCTCGCTCGTAACAGCATTAATGGTCGGATTATGGAAAAAAGAAGTGAAAGAGTAAAAGAGTACTAGATCAAGCGCGCGCGATGGTAAAAATCGCGCGTTTTTCTTTTTAAAAAGTTTTGACAAAGATAATCATTATCATTTAATATATAATTGTTGAAAATGATTATCAATAATATAGATAGGGGGATGACTAATGTCAAAAGTTATCATGGTATTTACAAGTATGACAGGAAATACAGAGGAGATGGCTGAAACGATTGCTGACGGTGTTCGTGAACAAGGGATTGAGTTAGATGTCAAAGAGGTATTAGACACCACTGCGACAGAACTTGAGCAATACGACGGTATTTTACTTGGAGCGTATACGTGGGGAGACGGTGAATTACCAGACGACTTTTTAGACTTTTATGATGAACTAGATCATGTTGATTTAACAGGGAAAAAAGCAGCAGTTTTCGGTTCGTGCGATTCAAGTTATGAAAAATACGGTGCTGCGGTTGATATTCTAATTGAAAAGTTACAAGAACGAGGAGCTGAAGTCATTCTTGATGGACTAAAGATCGAACTGACGCCCACAGATGAAGATAAGCAATTATGTATTGCGTTCGGGCGTGATTTTGTCAAGCAGTTATAAAAGGCCGCTTTATACAGGGCCTTTTTTATTAATTAAACTATGTTCTAAATAATCAACAAAAACAAAAAAGAACAAGTCAATAACTAACTTGTTCAAACTGATGTCGCTTTGACGATTTTTCGATATCCGACTTATAATAAGATGGAAAATACATATATACATCTGTTCCGTGCCCCACTTCGCTATGAATAAATAAATCACCTTTCATTGTTTCAACGATACGGTATACAACCATCATCCCAAGACCCGTTCCCTTCGTTCCTTTTGTCGTAAAGTAAGGTTCCCCTAAGCGTTCAATTTGTTCTTTTGTCATACCAATTCCTGTGTCACTGATATGAATTAGTACGTAATCTTTATCAATAGACACATTAATACGCAATATTCCTCCGTGTGGCATCGCTTCAATCGCATTTTTCATGACGTTTAATAAACATTGTTGGAACTTGGGTCGTTCTCCTTTCACTGCAAATGGTGCAAGAGATGCTTGAATTTCGATGCTGTTCATGTTGGCAAGAGGACGTAAAATATCAATTACCCGCTCAATTTCTGTCTTTACATTTAATTTTTCGACGTGCTCTGGCGCTGGTTTTGCGAACGTTAAATAATCGGTAATAATCGCTTCTGCACGATCAATTTCTTCAATGGCGATTTGAATATATTGTTTATCTTTATAATTCATTCGTTCACTTTGTAATAACAATTGCATAAATCCTCTCGATACGGTTAACGGGTTGCGCACCTCATGTGAAATCGAGGCGGCTAAATGTCCAACCACTTCCATCTTTTCAGCACGAATAATACGTCGACGAAGTTCACTATGTTTTTGAATAGTTTCAGTAATATAAGCACCTAAAAACGCAGCAAGTGGTTGCGCTGGAAAATACGTGCTGATAATATGTGACAGTTGATATTCATCAACAATCCATATCCCAGAAAATGCAATTGTCAAAATCGTTGTTCCGACAGATAGAAGGGTAATCGTAACAATTCGATTTTTAACGGACAAATATGTTTGGAACTTTTGATAAAAAAAGAAACAAATGATGACTTGGATTGCTGTAATTATCATCGTTACAATAATACCTTCTGTACCGCCAATTATAATTCGATAAATGACAGTAACGATTGAAAGAAAAATAGCAGAAAACGCCCCACCATATAAACCACCAATCCAAATGGCGACTTGACGCAAATCGAAAATAAATCCTCCTGTTGTATGTATAGGAAATGTCATGCAAAATATAATGCATACCCCAATAGCGATCGTTTTCAAGATTGTTTTTAAGTGATCGGATATGCGACGTTCTTCAAGCCAAATTGGAATGATTAATAGTGCTAGTATCACTAGCGTTGCATTAATTTAATTTGAAAATTCCGAATTGAAAAAAGTCCATAAAAAAATCCTTTATAATGGATGGTACAGGTGGTCCCTGTC
>NZ_LIOK01000035.1:0-3706 GCF_001418025.1 Anoxybacillus suryakundensis | reverse complement strand
CGAGAAGAATGGGTGTGAAAACGGTCAGAAGATGGGGGCAAATGGCTATTGGAGCTGTTTTTTTTTCGTGCGTGCTTCCAGCTCTTGAACGCGATACTTGAGTTGTTCATTTTCTTTGCGTAGCTGTTTGTTTTCGTGACGCAAATGTTCATTTTCTTGAACGAGTTGATGAATGAGCTGTTTCTGTTGTTGGACTTTGCTGATTAAGCTCTCAACTGTAAATACAGCTTGTTGTACCGTCAACATGCGATTCACCTCCTTGTCTATCAATATTCACATCATAGACAGGAAAAGCAAAAAATATTCAGCTCACTTGATCATGTGGCTGAATAGTTACAAATGTATAAATTGAAATAAAGGTTTTCTCCCGTTCCACGGCGAATAAATAATAGGGGAACGGAGAGAAAATACGATGCCAGATCATAAAGACGAGATCGAAAAGTTGTCCACTGCCATGAAAGAAGCAAAAAGTAAACGGGCATATGAACGCTACCAAGCGACTTATCTTCATTTGCAGGGATACGCAAAAGAAGAAATCGCAACGATTATCGGTCGATCCAAAAAAACCGTTTATAACTATATCCATGCCTACACTCAGCGGGGTCTTAACGGACTAGAGATGAAATATTCACCCGGTGCTCCACGTCGATTGAGCCCTGAACAGGAAAAAGAGTTGGCTTTGATCATTGAACATCAGCTCCCCGTAGATGTGGGATTCGAAGCAAAATATAATTGGACGCTTGCGATAATCACTGAACTCATTCAACAAAAGTGGGGGCCAACGTACACGCTTCGTGGAACAAGTGACATTCTGCATCGGTTAGGGCTAAG
Source organism: Anoxybacillus suryakundensis (assembly GCF_001418025.1). NCBI lineage: Bacteria > Bacillati > Bacillota > Bacilli > Caryophanales > Anoxybacillaceae > Anoxybacillus > Anoxybacillus suryakundensis. The sequence continues at coordinate 2,875 of NZ_LIOK01000035.1, read as the reverse complement.
TTATACGAAACCGACCTACACACTAGCCAATGCCGATGAAGAGAAACAAAAAGAATTCGTCGAAATCACCTTCCCAGAAGTAAAAAAACTGGTAGATGGGAAAATTGCCCATGTCCTCTTTCAAGATGAATCGATGATTCGTGATTACCAAGCGATTCAAAAGACATGGTTTGTCAAAGGAAAGCAACGGATCATCCCGACGTTTGGAAAACATCAGGGGCTGAAGCTGATTGGCACGTTGAACTACGAAACAGGAGAGGTATTTTGCATCGAAGAAGAACGTTATGACGCAGAAACATTTCTTCGATTTCTTGAACTTGTGTTAGAGCATTATCCTACAGGTAAAGTGGTGATGATTTTAGATAACGCTCGAATTCACCATGCCAAACTCATTCAGCCATTTTTAAAAGAACACGAAGATCGGTTAGAGCTCGTCTTTTTGCCACCATACAGTCCGCAATTGAACTTGATTGAAGGGCTATGGAAATGGCTGAAATCAGACGTGATTTACAACGTGTTCTATTCGAGTGTGCAAGAAATTAGAAAAAATGTCCAAGCCTTTATTCAGCGAATCAACCAGAAACCAGAACAAACGATCGATCGTTTGTGTGTTCAGTTGTAAATCTTTAATTCAACTTATATATGTACAAAAATGATTGTTTAAAGCTATATAGTTTCTCTCATTGCCTTAGGGCAACTTTACATGGAGAGGCGGGCATGATAGCCTTGTTAGGCGGAGCCAGCTATTGATATTGCTGGCTTCTTGGCTCGTAAGTCATGCACGTAGAGGCTCCATGTCAAGTTATTACTATCCACCACTTAATAACATAATTATCCATAAAAACATTTTTGTACATCACTATACAATCAAAATTCTGCATCCTTATTTTGACATTTACATCTACAGTTCGGACAGACATATTTCATATATTTTTTAGTTGATTGGCTAGGTGTATCAACCTTAGTTTTTAAGGAAACCTTGCAATTTTTACAATAAGCAATCCCCCGTAAATAAAATGGCGTATCAAATTGTTTCGTTTGTTTTTTGAGTTCCCTCATTTCATTGACGAGATGCCAAAGATGGGGCGGCACAATAGGTTCATATACATTTTCAATGAAAGTGATTTCTTCTTTTGGTTTACGGGAACTAGAATGAGCGCTTTTTCGGACGTTTCAAGTTAAATGGCCAGCATAGATATAACGATGTAAGATTGCATCGATTGTATTTTCATGCCATCCATTTCCGGTTGGCGAAGGAACATTGCATTCGTTTAGAAGGTTTGCGATTTTTTCATTGCTATACCCCCAAGAAGATAGATAAAAAATGAGCAAAACAATAGGGGCATTTTCGTCAGGAATCAATGTTTTGTAACCGGTTTGTTCGTCAACAGTGACTTTTTTATAACCAAACGGTGTTCGGCTGCCCGGACGGATTTTTTTAGCTAGCAAACCATCTTGTGTATCTTTAGTCCGTTTAGATTTAATGATAGATTCCTGTCCGGCAAATAACAATTTCATTTCCGTAATCGTATTATGTGCGTCCCATTCGCCAGAAACTGTGGTGCAAAAGAACTTACAATTTGGTTTGAGAGACTTAATGGGGTTGTAAATTTGTGTTACAAAACTGTTGAATGTACGATCTATTCGGCTTTCTTCATAGAAGAACACAGCATCAGCTTCGTTATTGATAATATACATAAAAAGCTCCCGCATGCCCGGTCGATCCGTAGCGGTTTTTCGATAGGCGCTGACTGCGTCATCAATACACCAGTGAATAGTTTCGTAACCTTCCGCTTTTGCCTTTATTTCAATCTCGCGCTTTTGAATCTCAATTGAATGGTTATCCAGTTGCTTATGACTGGAGCGGCGAATATAACCGACTCCTTTATTTAATTTGGGTATTGTCATGTTAAAACCTCCGATTTGAAAAATTCGTGGAAAAATAACTCACAAATTACATAATCATGGTGGACAATTAAATTTTTAATCATCATTTTTGCTATATACATCCAAATTGACATTTTAACCTCTGATTTACGCAGTACACCCGATGCGACGCAACACCTCATCCGGGTGTTGTAGAATGTACTGTTCAAAACGAGTAATGGATTGTGCAATGTCGTTTTGATCCTTGTGAAAAACGTTGGCAATCACTTCATCTTTCAACCACTTCCACAGCCGTTCAATCGGGTTTAACTGTGGGGAATACGGTGGCAAAAAGATGAAATGAAAAGCATCGCCTTCCTCGCCATCAAGAAAGGCTTGCACCATCTTGGCATGATGAATGCGTGCGTTGTCTAACACAAGCACGAGGAATCGGTGTGTATATTTCTCTTTCAACAGGCGCAAAAAGTCAAGGAACGTTTCGGCATTGGCAGATGAAGCACGATGGAAAAAAACATCGCCTTGTTGCACGTCGACTGCACCAAAAATGGAAACGTGGTCATGATGACCATAGCTTGGCACTTGTTTTTGATTCCCTACTTCTGCCCATGTGGTACGTAGCGCTTGATAAGCACGAACATGTGTCTCATCCACATAAAACAGCATAGCATTCTCGGTAATTAGTTTTTTTTTTATAAATTCAAGTTCTTTTTGAAACGCAACTTGACGCTTAGCGTCTCCTTTAACGAGCTTGTAAGTTGGGCGTGTCCATGATAAACGCAAACGATGCAACAACTTGCGAATACCTTCCCGTGACATCGAAACGCCATAGGTATGTTGGATGTAAGATTGTAAAATACGCGTGTTCCATGATGGAGCAATGCCCCAGCCAGCATCCACAGGTGTAGTAGTTAACACGAGTTGTCTGATTTCTTGTTGTTGTTCTTCCGTAAGAAATGGCACACGACCAGGCGGCAACCGACGATCGAGT
>NZ_LIOK01000034.1:0-6245 GCF_001418025.1 Anoxybacillus suryakundensis | reverse complement strand
GTACCGGTCGTCATCCCAGCGTTAGAGAGCCTTCCGCATATGCCGGCACGTTGGGCAAGGCTCATTGTCATGGCTCAAGAGATGTTGACCCAACAAGCCGCATCCTAAGGACGGATTCGGCGGAGCGTACCCTTGACCATCCGAACCTCGCCAAAGGTAAAATCAGGATAGGGCAAGGGCTGCTTTCCTATGCCCTTCTTTTCTGCCCTTGCCCTTACTGACCGTTTTTCTCCTTTGGCGAGTGTTGGTCAAGGGCGAATCCGATTCCACCATCCCCTTTATTTCCCTTCAAAAGGTAGCCCGTGATGACTTTTCATAGATTTTTTGACGCTACCGAGGATTACCAATCTAATGATTCTAAAAACGTATAAATGTCTTCATGAAGCTGTTCTTTTTCTTTATCAAGCGTAATGACGTGTCCTGACTCCTCATACCATTTTATTTGTTTTACTGGAGATTCAACGCCGTTATAAATAATATTTGCACTATCCGGGTTAATCATGTCATCATGACGCGCTTGTACAACAAAAACAGGCGCATAAATGAAATCTAAATGATCGCGCACATCAGCAATAAGTTGTTGCAGTGCTTTCAATGTTTTCATCGGCGTTTTCGCAAACTCCGCCATTTCTCGCTCGATTTGCTCCTCGCTTTTTCCTTCTCGCTTTTTATATTCGCGAGCGTACGCTAAAACTCCTTCATACATCGTCTGTTCACTTTTGATATACATCGGGGCGCACATCGGCACGATGCCCACGACAGGAACAGTATAGCCAAGTTTTAACGAAAACACACCGCCAAGCGATAATCCAACAACAGCGATTTTTTCATGGTTTTGTTTTAAATATTCGTAAGCGTTCATCACATCTTGCCACCAATCTTCCGGGCCGGTATGCACAAGTTCTTCTGGCGGCACGCCATGTCCCTTATAAATTGGGGCGTGGCACGTATATCCTTTTGACTGTAAAAAACGTCCAAGCATCCGTACATCGGCAGAATTTCCGGTAAATCCGTGCAATAACAATACTGCCCGTTCACCTGCTTCAAACGTAAACGGTTGTGGTGCAACTAGCTTCACAACAATTCCTCCCTTCTCCATGAAAAAAGCGATCCGCATCGCTGGACCGCTGTTACAGTTCAAAATAAGTGACAGCTACTGTTAATACGAAAAACAACACGGCAAGAACAACAGTCACACGGTGCAACACCGCATCAATCCCGCGTGCTTTCTGTTTGCCGAACAATTGTTCAGCCCCGCCTGTAATCGCACCCGAAAGCCCTGCGCTTCGACCGGATTGCAATAAAACAACCGCAATCATTCCGATCGAAACAATGACAAGCAACGTAACAAGAAACGTATGCATACTTTACACCTCCAACGACGCACATCAATCACAATAGTTTTATTTTAACATAACAACATTCATTTGTACAACGGACGAAAAGATCTGATGAAGATCTCCAATCGATGATCGAAGCCGTTGGCTACCATGACACTTCGCGGACGTTTACGGTGCGTACGTTGGTTGCCTTTTTTCTGTTGGCGTCACTTCACGAAAGGAAAAGTTTCCGTCATGGCACCGATGTGGCGAAGATGTACGGGTTGCCAACGTTTCATTACTCGACGGTTTCTAAGAAAGCGAAAGAAGTTCCGTACGACGTGATGAAGCGCTTATTTGCTTTGGTGGTTTCGAAATGCAATCGCCACACCCGCCGTTCGCTTCGCTTCCGAAAGCGTTGCGTGTAGTAGATTCCACGACTGTCACTAACACCTTTCTTCCTCCACCTCTTCGATCGTGCGTATTTTACTTGCCAGTTAGGAACAAAACAATGTCGTTCCAAGAAACGCCATCGCGTCGTGATCTTTCAGAATGCGAACAGGCATGACATCCGTGTCGTCACGAACGTCTTGGAAGCATCGGCAGAAAAGATTGCCGAAATGTATCAAGTGCGTTGGACGGTGGAAGTGTTTTTCCGTTGGCTGAAGCAATATCTAAACGTTCCGACTGGAAATGCTAATTTAACTATGTACAAAAATGATTGTTTAAAGCTATATAGTTTCTCTCATTGCCTTAGGGCAACTTTACATGGAGAGGCGGGCATGATAGCCTTGTTAGGCGGAGCCAGCTATTGATATTGCTGGTTTCTTGGCTCGTAAGTCATGCCCGTAGAGGCTCCATGTCAAGTTATTACTATCCACCACTTAATAACATAATTATCCATAAAATCATTTTTGTACATCACTATACAATCAAAATTGTGCATTCTTATTTTGACATTTACATTCCGACCTTATTTGGCACGAACGAGCACGCGGTATACAACCAACTGTTTGCAGCATTTATCGCTTATGTGTTACTAAGATGGCTATATCCCCGAACGGAAAAACGGACAACCTCGTCTCTTTCCTTTCTTTCGTTTGTCCGTCGTTTTTTCTCTGGGCAACTTCCTCTCGAATGGAAATCCGAGATGGCAGCTGTCTTATTTGAGTATACTCACATTTCCGGGAGAAGTATGCCTAATTTTGGATAATCATCAGCCGTGCCTTAGTATGATTTAACGACTTCTAAAAGTAATTCCCGAACCCTTTCATGAACTTTTAATTCTTCAGAAAAATGGGAGGATTTTTCTAAATGTTTCCTTAAAGGTTCGTAATAAGGATACAAAGCAAAAAATCTTTATACAACAATTTTCTTTGATACCTAGGTATCTTCTTATGAGCCAGGACATAACTTAAACTTCCACTTATTAATGAACAAAGTAACTATTCAGCCACATCATAAAGTGAGCTGAATAGTTACATTATCAATGGTCTAACTAAAAAGACGACAACGCTATAATATAAAATAAGCGTGTCGTCAAATTTGTTCTATCGTACAGTTTGCTTTTGTTTTATCTTTTCAAACCAATCGTCTGCAACATCTAAATAGGGTAAGACATTCTTAGCTATTTCCATAAACTCTGCTTCTTCTAAGTTTTGTGTTTCGTTATCAAATCTAAACCAATCCTTATTGCCATTTTTATGTTCCAAGATTCTGAAGCGATTGTTTAAGTGAAAAGCATTTAACTTTTGAAATGGACGGATGAGATTATCAATCTTTACTTTTCCTTCTTCATTAACTTTCGCTACCCCAATCTCTATTAAAAATCCTCCCCCCCATTTATCAAATTGAAACGATAATAGATACCCCAGCTGCCCCCTTGTTTCCTAAAATGAGGAAAGCTACCCTTGAATCCCCTGCTTTTTAACTCTGGGACTACTATTTTCTTTAAAGCACTAATCATCTTATCTTTATTAGACATAAAATCGCTCCTTACTGGTTAAAAACTTTCACGGTGTATGCTATATGATATACCATGCTTCTTTAAAAGCTTTCTAAGACTTCTACTTGGATCTACTTTACCAGTTCTTGAACTTATATAGAAATTCCAGTGCACCCTTTTCACTTTCCTATTTTTTAATAACCATGCATCTTTTGCAACCTGTGCCCTTGTGAAAATAGAAGCTGAGACTCTTCCTACTTTAACTTCATGTAGTGTACCATTTTTTACAATATCCGCTCGTCTTTTTGTTTTGCCAATATTAAATATTCTTTGAATATGCACTGGTTTAGCTCCTAACCTTCTAGCAAGATATTTCTCAGCAGCTAATCCAGCTGACCTAGCTGCCTTTAATCTTCCTCCACCAACCAAACCGAACGCAGCGGAAAACGCAACACCTTTCCATCCTTTTCCTGCCTTGTACGCCTTATACCCATCATACGCCGCCAATCCCGCATTAATCGCCATCCAAACAAAATGCCCATCCGGATCGACCATCATCACCGGATTGTTGTTCGCATATGTGTAGCCGTTTTGGGTTAGAATATCATCCGAATCTCCCGGATCAGGGTCCATGGACAAGAACACACCATGGGTCGGGTGGTAGTATCGGGCGATCAAATAGTATAGTCCCGTCTCTTCGTCATATTGATATCCCGCATAGCGATAAGGGTTTTCGTCTGCCATCTCACCGGATTTTGAAAGAAGCTGGCCCCATGTGTCGTACTCGTAACGAGCGACCACGTTTCCTTGCGCATCGGTTAACGCGATGACATCGCCATGCGCGTTGTAGTGGTAGAAGTACGTCGCCCCGCCTTTTTTCATTGCCAACAGCTGGCCGTTTTCTCCGTATACATACGATTGTACCACATTTCCGCTCGCGTCGGTTTCATATAAGACGTTGAGGCTGTCGCCTTGGTAGTGGTAGTTCGTTACCACGCCATTCACGGTCTTTTGAATGCGGCGACCGTCGTCGTCATATTTGTATGTGACAAACGGCGCGCTTTCTCCTTTTCGAGTGATAGCGACAAGCTGATCGGCTTCGTTCCATTCATATTGGTACTCACTGTCTTCGGTCCGGTTGCCGTTCGCATCGTACGTGATCGTTTCATCGCCGAAACGAACCAACTGATTCGCCGCATTATAATCGGCCGTCGTCGTCGTGGATGATCCCTCTTTCGTTTTCACGATTTTCGTCCGGTTCCCGAATCCATCGTACGTGTACTCGATCGTCGTTCCATCCGGCCATTGCTCTTCCACTAGTTGATCTAAGGCGTCATAACGATAGAGCGTCTTCGCGCCGGTCGGGATGGCGATTTCTGTCCGATTGCCGTTTTCGTCATAACGGTACGTTTCCGCCAATAACTCGGTTCCATCTGCCGTCCCCACTGACAGACTTTTCACCAAGCCGCGGTCATCATACGTGAAGGTGGCTCCCGCTCCGTTTCCAGTCGTAAATGTGCGAACGTGTCCTCTTTCGTCATAATCAAAGCGATACGTATACGTTCCGTCTTGGACGATGGTATTTTGGTCCAAGGCGTTGTATTGATAGGTGACGGTTTGGCTAAACGATCCATGCGAGAACAGGAACTGTTGTCATTGATCCGAGATCGTCGAATCAACTCTTTTCCACTTTTTCTAAATTATAAATTTCATTTTTAACAACAATGCGATTGTTTGCCACCCGCAGATTTCCTTTCTTAAGCTCGGTTTTGGAAAGCCTCTCCTAAAAAGAAAAAAACCTTAAGAGAGGCATATACTCTCCTAAGGCTAGGAAGCTAAAATACATCTGTTACTTCGTTCTAACTCGAAATAAAACACTCTTAACATTCATCGACATCTTCTAACTTAAAATATTTTTTCACGCATAATGGAATGTCATTTAAATGATCACGTTTCTTTAATTCCATTAACAGATCCTCTTCAGTATGAATCTTGTTGAACATTCCAAATATCTCTCTTTCAATAAACTTTTTTAGTTCATTCTTTCTATCTTCGTCAGGTATAGAAAGATCAAAATCTAATAACTCCATGATTCTTGCATTTTCTTTATCATCCAAGGAACCTAGCCCATGGGAAACATGCATCATAGAACGACCAAGCTCAAGGTTTTTTATAATAAATCCGTAATAAATATAGTAAAAATTACCGTATCTTGATTTTGATAATCTAATTATTTTTATAATCTCATCATTACTAAAGCTCCACTGATTTCCCCTCTTTTTAAAAGAATGAGATTTAAACAAATCATCTAAATATTTTATAAATTCAGATTTATCCATTCTATCACCCCTTAATAAACATGCAAAACTGTTTTCCATTTTCCTCCACGTTCTTGTTCAAATATTCGCTTATATTTTTTTAACTGTCGCTTTCCTTGAGCGATTGCTCTAGGATTATAAGGCTTTAATTCATAGATTGTTCCTGTATTGAAGTCCACAAAATCTGGACGAATTCCTGGTATCTCATTATATTCTTTATACCTTCCTTTTGTTGGATTATGCAAATGAGCCATATATTGTTTATGCATCTGTCGGCCAAGTTTTAAACTAGATTTTGTATATGTTTTACTTCTAATAATATACTTATGTATTTGATAATTTAAAATTGAGCCACTTTTGAAGGGTTCGATCACATAAAAAATGAGCCACCTGATTTCCAATTTTCATTACCTCCCTTATGATTGAAAGTGCCTAAACTTTTCATCAGAGGGAGAGAAAAAGGATGATCAAGATGGCTCAATTTCATCATATCAAATTCTTGCATGAGGTAGAAGGGCTATCCCAACGACAAATTGCTCAAAAATTAGGGATTTCAAGAAATACCGTAAGCAAATATCTAAAACAGAATGAGGCTCCAACCGCCATTCATCGGCAGAAAAACTATCATGGAAAGGAGTATTCCGATGAAACAAAGCGAGTCTT
>NZ_LIOK01000033.1:0-6193 GCF_001418025.1 Anoxybacillus suryakundensis | reverse complement strand
ATTTGTCTAAAGCATTATTGCTCGGTGACGATGGCGGAGAGGTCACACCCGTTCCCATCCCGAACACGGAAGTTAAGCTCTCCAGCGCCGATGGTAGTTGGCGGGACACCGCCTGCGAGAGTAGGACGTTGCCGGGCAAGATCAAATGGAGGATTAGCTCAGCTGGGAGAGCACTTGCCTTACAAGCAAGGGGTCGGCGGTTCGATCCCGTCATCCTCCACCATAAATAAAAAATAGTTCCTTCTTATCATCGCGGGGTGGAGCAGCCAGGTAGCTCGTCGGGCTCATAACCCGAAGGTCGCAGGTTCAAATCCTGCCCCCGCAACCAAATTGGTCCCGTAGTGTAGTGGTTAACATGCCTGCCTGTCACGCAGGAGATCGCGGGTTCGAGTCCCGTCGGGACCGCCATATGTGGCTCGGTAGCTCAGTCGGTAGAGCAAAGGACTGAAAATCCTTGTGTCGGCGGTTCGATTCCGTCCCGAGCCACCATTTTGAATAATGTCGGCTTAGTTCGAATATATAATGTGCCGGCTTAGCTCAATTGGTAGAGCAACTGACTTGTAATCAGTAGGTTGCGGGTTCAAGTCCTGCAGCCGGCACCATCTGCGGAGGGGTAGCGAAGTGGCTAAACGCGGCGGACTGTAAATCCGCTCCCTTTGGGTTCGGCGGTTCGAATCCGTCCCCCTCCACCATTTTAGGGGCATAGTTTAATGGTAGAACAGAGGTCTCCAAAACCTCCGGTGTGGGTTCGATTCCTACTGCCCCTGCCAAAAAATATGGCGGCTATGGCGAAGTGGTTAACGCACCAGATTGTGGCTCTGGCATTCGTGGGTTCGATTCCCACTAGTCGCCCCATATAAACTTTAAAACATTGGGGTATAGCCAAGCGGTAAGGCAACGGACTTTGACTCCGTGATGCGTTGGTTCGAATCCAGCTACCCCAGCCATATATGCGGAAGTAGTTCAGTGGTAGAACACCACCTTGCCAAGGTGGGGGTCGCGGGTTCGAGTCCCGTCTTCCGCTCTTCATTTCATGGCGGCATAGCCAAGTGGTAAGGCAGAGGTCTGCAAAACCTTTACCACCGGTTCGAATCCGGTTGCCGCCTCCATTTTTTATGCGCCGGGGTGGCGGAATTGGCAGACGCACAGGACTTAAAATCCTGCGGTAGGTGACTACCGTGCCGGTTCGAGTCCGGCCCTCGGCACTGAAAAATATTGACAAAATAAGGCGATATGTTACAATTTAATTGTCTCATGCCGATGTGGCGGAACTGGCAGACGCGCACGACTCAAAATCGTGTGGGGTAGCCCCCCGTGTGGGTTCGACTCCCACCATCGGCACTATAAGGATTCCTGTTGATTACAGGAATCTTTTTTTATTTCCTCCTATCTTATCCATTTCTTCTCGATTATTTTAGCTTACCCTTTAATATACATAACGAAAATTTTCGTAGAAAAAACAACTTTATCGAACAACTAATCATATTTTTTTGTGAAAATAAAAGATTTTATTGACTTTATCCGCTAATTTTTATTATGATTAAGTTACGAAACAAATGAAAGAAAGCGCTTTTTCAATGATTTATTAACGAAAATTTTCGTAGGAGGTTCGAAAAATGCTTCAGTTTCCGAAAGATTTCATCTGGGGAGCCGCTACTTCATCGTATCAAATTGAAGGAACGGCGACTGGAGGAGATAAAATTTATTCGATTTGGGATCACTTTTCTCGTATCCCTGGTAAAGTAGCAAATGGGGATAATGGGGATATCGCAATTGATCATTACAATCGTTATATTGATGATGTCGCATTAATGAAAGCGCTTCATTTAAAGGCGTATCGATTTTCGACGAGTTGGGCGAGACTGTATACGGAAACGCCTGGTAAGTTTAATGAGAAAGGTTTAGATTTTTATAAACGTCTTGTACATGAATTGTTAGAAAACGATATTGAGCCAATGTTGACAATTTATCACTGGGATATGCCGCAAGCTCTTCAAGAAAAAGGTGGATGGGAAAATCGTGATATTGTTCATTATTTTCAAGAATACGCTGCTTTCCTTTATGAGAATCTTGGGGATGTCGTGAAAAAATGGATTACTCATAACGAACCATGGGTTGTCACTTATTTAGGGTACGGGAATGGTGAACATGCGCCAGGTATTCAAAACTTTACATCATTCTTAAAAGCTGCTCATCATGTTCTTCTTTCTCATGGCGAAGCAGTAAAGGCGTTTCGAGCGATTGGTCCGAAAAATGGAGAAATTGGTATTACGTTGAATTTAACTCCTGGATATGCGTTTGACCCACAAGATGAAAAAGCAGTTGACGCAGCGAGAAAATGGGACGGTTTTATGAATCGTTGGTTTTTAGACCCTGTGTTTAAAGGACAATATCCAAAAGATATGTTAGAAGTGTATAAAGATTACTTACCAAATATTTATCAAGAAGGAGATTTACAAACGATCCAGCAGCCGATCGACTTTTTCGGATTCAATTATTACTCAACGGCGACATTAAAAGACTGGAAAAAGGGTGAACGTGAACCAATCGTATTTGAGCATGTAAGTACAGGAAGACCAGTGACAGATATGAATTGGGAAGTGAATCCGAACGGTTTGTTTGATTTAATGATACGATTGAAAAATGATTATGGCGATATTCCGTTATACATTACTGAAAATGGTGCTGCATACAAAGATTGTGTCAATGAACAAGGTGAAGTAGAAGACGATGAGCGAATCGCTTATATACGAGAGCATTTAATTGCTTGTCATCGTGCGACTGAACAAGGAGTCAATTTGAAAGGATATTATGTATGGTCATTATTCGATAATTTCGAGTGGGCATTTGGCTATGATAAGCGTTTCGGTATTGTATATGTAGACTATGAAACGTTAGCACGAATCCCGAAGAAGAGCGCATTATGGTATAAGGAAACGATCATGAATAATGGAGTTAAATAAAGGAGGTGGTGGGGGAAGGGAAAAAGTTTTCTTTGTAATAGCGCGATGTGTTGGGGATTGGCCGCTACTACAAAGAAAACTAAAAGAATTATACCGTCAAACAAGCGAATGGGCAAACGAAATGGACAAATTACATGAAGTAAACAGTATGCCATGTGTTGTAAGTAAAAAACAAGGGGGAAAGAATAATGAAGAAACGAGCGCTTATGTTGTTGCTAGCATTCGTCTTTATGTTTGCAACGGCGTGTAGCAATCAGTCTCAAAGTGATAACGAATCAAAAGATAAAGGTTCAAGTGAAAAAGTGAAGTTAAACATGTGGGTATTCGGAAGCACAGGTTATGAAAAGTTAGCTGAAGAATATATGAAAGATCATCCGAATGTTGAAATTAAAATCCAGTCTACACAGTTTGATGATCACCACAACGCTTTATTTACAGCGTTATCAGCTGGAAGTGGTGCGCCGGACATCGCAATGATTGAAGTAAATAACATTGAACGTTATCGTGAGGCGCAAGATCGCTTTTATAACTTATACGATTTTGGTGCAAAAGACATTAAGGATAAGTATTTAGATTGGAAATGGCGCATCGGTGAAAGTGCAGACGGAAGCTTTTTGTTCGGTCTTCCGACAGACATTGGTTCGACAGCTATGTTTTATCGCGCGGACGTGTTTGAAGCAGCAGGATTACCAACGGATCCTGCAGAAGTTGCTAAGTTAATTCCGGACTGGAATGCATATGCTGAAGTCGCTGCAACAATTAAAGAAAAAACAGGAAAACCAATTGCAGACAATGTTGAACTTGTGTACAACGCATTGCGTGACCAAGCGCCTGTGCAATATTTCAATGAAAAAGAAGAATTGTTGATCGAAAAAGAACCGTACATTAAACAAGCGTACGACTATACTGTAAATTTAATTCAAAAAGGTTACCTTGGTAGCAACGGATTGTGGACGCCTGAATGGGGCAATGCGATGGAAAAAGGAAGCTATGCCACACTGCTTGCACCTGCGTGGATGCAAGGGGTAGTTAAAGGAAATGCGCCAAATTCAGCAGGTAAATGGCTTATTACAAACATGCCTGGTGGAGCAGGAAACTGGGGCGGTTCTTATTTAACGATTCCGAAAGAGTCGAAACATCCGAAAGAAGCGTACGACTTTATTCAATGGCTTGTCGCACCAGAACAACAGTTAAAGTCGTTTAAAGATATGGGCTTATTCCCATCCACTCCTTCTGTGTATGATGCGCCGGAGTTTAAAGAGTACAAAGATGAGTATTTTGGTGGCGTGAATACAGCTCAAGTATTTGCGGAAGCAGCGCAAAAAGTAAAAACGGTATACATGGGTAAAAACTACGGAATTGTTCAATCAGAAATTGTGAAAGCGTTGACAAATGTACAAAAGAAAAAAGCTGATCCAGAAAAAGAATGGGGAGAAGCAATTAAACGCATTAAACGTCAACTTGAACGTCAATAAAATACATGAGGAAGGGATTTATTCCCTTCCCCTACTATGGTTTTTGGAGGGAAATACAAATGGTATCCCATAATCATACGCATACAGCTGTCCGTCCAAAAGGATTAAGTGATAAGAAAAAAACTGCATTAGCCGGCTACTTATTCATATCTCCGTTCTTTCTTTTATTTGCTGTCTTCGGGGTTTTTCCCATGCTGTTTAGCTTTTACTTAGCGTTTCAAAAATGGAACGGATTCGGTGAAATGACGTTTGTCGGATTTAAAAATTTTTCACTCATTTTTACTGATCCACTATTTTGGAAATCAATTTATAACACGATTATCATCGGTCTATTAGGAACAGGTCCACAGTTAATTGCGGCATTAATTTTAGCAGTGGCTTTAAACTCGGTGATTGTTAAATTTAAAAGTGTATTTCGTGTTGCTTATTTTGTTCCAAACGTAACATCGATTGTTGCGGTAGCCATTGTTTTTACCGTTTTATTTAGCGAACAAGAAGCAGGGTTAGTCAATGCCACACTTAATTTGTTTGGAATTTCTCCAGTAAGCTGGCAGACATCCGAATGGGGAGCGAAAATTGCGATTGCGACGATGATTTTTTGGAGATGGGTTGGATATAACTCGATTATTTTCTTAGCGGGATTGCAAAGTATACCGAAAGATCTTTATGAAGCAGCTGAAATTGACGGAGCGAAAAAATGGCAGCAGTTTCTTTTCATTACTGTACCGATGCTAAAGCCGATTATCGTCTTCGTTGTATTCACAGCAACAATCGGATCACTACAAATTTTCGCTGAACCACTCATTTTTGGTAGTGGTTTTAGGGAAGAAAGTATGACGATCGTGTTGTATTTATGGAGAGAAGCGTTTACGAATAATGCGTTCGGAACAGCTTCTGCGACGGCTGTCTCACTCTTTTTACTCATTATTGTATTCACGACGATTAACTTTTTCGCGTCCAATCGTTTAGATAAATCGGGTAAATAAAAACATGGAGGTGAATGAAGATGGCTACGTTACGTAAAAAAGGACTTGTGAATAAAGTAACGATTCACATTTTACTCATTATCGGTGCGTTGTTATCGGTTTTTCCGTTATACTGGATGTTTGTCATGGCGACGCAACCAAATCATGTCATTAATAAATTACCGCCAGCGGTCGTGCCGGGGGATAAACTAGTAGAAAACTTTCAAAACGTATTAGAAAACATCGACTTTTTCGGAGCGATGTGGAACTCGTTTGTTGTTGCTAGTTTAACAACGCTCGGTGTGTTATTTTTCAGTTCTTTAGCAGGTTTTGCGTTCGCCAAGTTGCAGTTTAAAGGGCGTGAGAAGTTATTTGCCGTCATTTTAATCACGATGATGATTCCGCCACAATTAGGATTAATTCCGCAATACTTTATTATTACAAAGTTAGGTTGGTTGAACGACTTAAAGGCAATTATCGTTCCAGGATTAATGAATGCGTTCGGTATTTTTTGGATGCGCCAATATATTAAAGACGCAATCCCTGATGAATTGATTGAAGCGGCAAAAATTGATGGATGCAGTATATTCCGTGTATATTGGAACATCGTCGTTCCTTCAATTTTACCAGCTTTTGCGACGCTCGGTATTTTAACATTTATGTTCGTATGGAACGATTTCTTGTGGCCGTTGACTGTATGTATTTGATAATTTAAAATTGAGCCACTTTTGAAGGGTTCGATCACATAAAAAATGAGCCACCTGATTTCCAATTTTCATTACCTCCCTTA
>NZ_LIOK01000032.1:0-9619 GCF_001418025.1 Anoxybacillus suryakundensis | reverse complement strand
TGTTGGTCAAGGGCGAATCCGATTCCACCATCCCCTTTATTTCCCTTCAAAAGGTAGCCCGTGATGACTTTTCATAGATTTTTTGACGCTACCCTCTTGAATCGCCTGAATCACTTGTTGTTTTGTTAAAGCGTTTTCAATTTTCGATCGAAATGATGAGTCCATTAATAATGTGGATAATCGGGATAAAGCTTCTAAATGTGTATTATTGGCTCCTTCTGGTGCGGCAATCATAAAAAATAAATGACTTTGTTTTCCGTCTAACGCGTCGTAATCAATTCCATCTTTCGAACGACCAAAAACAACAGCTGGCGTGCGAACCGCTTTTGTTTTGGCATGAGGGATGGCAATTCCTTCACCGATCCCTGTCGTACTTTGCGCTTCACGGGCAAAAATCGCTTCGATAAATGTCTCACGATCGTGCAATTTCCCCGTTTTTTCAAGAACATTTGCTAATTCTTCGATCACTTCTTTTTTTGTTTGGGCTTTTAAGTCAAGAATAATTGTGTCTTCTGTCAACAAATCTGTTATTCTCATACACGATCCTCCATTCGTGTGATGTTTACTTCACCTAGTAAGCGATGAACTTCTTCTTCTGTACATAAATCTTCAGAAAACGCCGTCGCACTCCCCGCCGCAACGCTATATCGAAACGCTTCTTCAAGCGATGCTTCATTTACATATGCAGCTAAAAACCCAGCTACCATTGAATCACCGGCACCAACCGAATTTTTCACTATTCCTTTCGGTGCTTGAGCGATTAATATGACGTCTTTATGGAACAAAATCGCTCCATCTCCTGCAAGGGAAACGATGACATGTTGCACGCCATTGTCAATTAGTTTTTTTCCATATTCGATGATTTGATGTCGACTATGAATATGTGTTCCGAACAATTCCCCTAACTCGGTCTGGTTGGGTTTAAGTAAAAATGGTTCGTATGCGATTGCTTGTTTCAATGCATTACCACTCGTATCAACAACAACAGAAACCCGTCGTTTTTTTGCTTCTTCTATCATAGTGACATAAAATGTATCATCTACCGAGGGCGGAAGGCTTCCTGCTAAAACAAGTATATCTCCTTTTTTTAGTTGCTTAATTTTATCAATCATCGCTTCTTTATGTTCATTGCTAATGACAGGTCCTTCGCCATTTATTTCTGTTTCTTTTTCCCCTTTTAACTTAATGTTTAATCGCGTTTGTCCAGGTACAGCAATAAAATCTGTTAAAATATGCTCTCTTTTCAATTCATCAGCAATAAACTGACCTGTAAATCCACCAATAAAACCAAGCGCAACATTATGAACATGTAGTCGCTTCAATACGCGTGATACATTAATCCCTTTCCCGCCTGGAAAATATGCCGTTTTTGTTGCCCGATTTAATTTTCTAAGTTCGATCTGTTGTGCTTCAACAACATAATCGACGGAAGGATTTAATGTGCATGTATAAATCATGATTTCACAACCTCTACTGTCGTTTTTTCTTCATACATTGCTAGCAATTCTTCATCTGTTTCATCCGTAATCATCGTTGCTTCTTGTAATGGTGCAATTTTCGCAAATGTGCTTTCATTTAGTTTCGAGTGATCTGCCAATACAAACGCTCGTTGTGATAAATGAATCGCTGTTTGTTTCATAAATGCTTCTTCGGGATCGGGAGTTGTATACCCAAAATCAATGTGAACACCATTTACTCCAATAAAACATTTATCAAAGCTATATTGCTGCAAGGAATGGATCGCTCCTCGACCAATTAACGCATTTGTTTTTTTCTTAATGAATCCTCCAACGAGATATGTTTGGATGTCTTTCTCTAACAATGCCTCAATATGCATAATGCCATTAGTGACTACCACGATATTTTTTGCTTCGATATAAGGAATCATCTGGAATGTTGTCGTTCCTGCATCTAAATAAATACAATCTCCATCTTGAATAAGACTGGCCGCATACTCGCCAATGAGCTGTTTTTCATGAATGTTTTTGGTCGATTTTTCAAAAACGCTCAACTCTTCTCTTTTTTGTTGTAATAACGCTGCTCCGCCATGGACACGCTTCAATTTTTTTTCTTTTTCCAGCTGGCTTAAATCACGTCGAATCGTCGATTCTGAGCATTGCGTTACTTCGACCAATTCATGTAACTTTACAACTTCCTTTTCTTGTAACAACTGCAAAATAATACGATGTCGTTCCGGTGTTAACAACTTTACACCTCCTTTTTTAAATCGCTTACATCTTTATCATACCGAAGTATACGTAAAAAATCAATCAAATTCATTCAATTTTAATCAAAAATAATCATTATTTTTTATATATCATTCAAAAACGTTCATTTTTCAGAAAAATAAAAACCATCTCATATTGAGACAGTTTCATTTGTATTTCCAATTTTCTCAGGATAATATTCTTCAATCATTTGGATAAATGGCTCGACATATTGAGGATCAAATTGCGTCCCAGAACAACGTCGTTCAATCGTTTTTTTTTTTTTTTTGATTATTTAGAACATAGTTTTATTAATAAAAAATCAGTTGCCTTATCGGCAACCGATTTCGTTTTTATTTAAATATTTGTGCAACGCGAACTGCTTTTTTCCATCCATCATACAGGCGTTGTTGAACATCAGTATTCATTTTCGGTTCGAAAGCACGGTCAATGTTCCATTGTTTCGCAATCTCTTCTTTACTTTCCCAATATCCAACCGCAAGTCCTGCCAAATAAGCAGCACCGAGAGCAGTTGTTTCGTTCACAACCGGTCTCTCAACTGGTACGCCAAGAATATCGCTTTGAAATTGCATTAGAAAGTTATTTTTTACTGCCCCACCATCAACACGCAATGTTTTTAACGTAATGCCCGCATCTGCTTCCATTGCTTTTAATACATCTTTTGTTTGGTATGCGAGCGATTCGAGTGTCGCTCGAATGAAATGTTCTTTTGTTGTACCACGTGTCAAGCCAAATACCGCTCCTCGTACATCGCTGTCCCAATATGGTGTTCCAAGTCCTACAAACGCAGGCACAACATATACCCCATCTGTTGATTGTACTTTTGTCGCATATGCCTCACTATCTTTTGCTTCCTTAATCATCCGCAATCCGTCACGTAACCATTGAATAGCAGATCCAGCAACGAAAATGCTTCCTTCTAGCGCATATTCAACTTTTCCATCAACTCCCCATGCAATTGTCGTTAATAAGCCGTGTGTAGACTGAACTGCTTTTTCACCTGTATTCATTAACATAAAGCAACCTGTTCCGTATGTGTTTTTCGCCATTCCTTCTTCAAAGCATGCTTGCCCGAACAAAGCCGCCTGTTGATCTCCTGCAATTCCAGCAATCGGCACTTCTTGACCAAAGAAATGGTACGGTGCCGTATGTGCGTAAATTTCTGAAGATGGCCGAACATCTGGCAACATCGTTTTTGGCACATGTAAAATATCAAGTAGTTCGTCATCCCATCTTTGTTCATAAATGTTAAACATTAACGTTCTTGACGCGTTAGAGTAATCTGTCACATGCGCTTTTCCACCAGATAATTTCCAAGTAAGCCACGTATCAATCGTCCCGAACAATAAGTCACCGCGTTCCGCCTTTTCACGTGCCCCTTCGACATGATCTAAAATCCATTTCACTTTCGTTCCTGAAAAGTAAGCGTCAATCAACAAACCCGTTTTTTTCCGAAATATATCATCATATCCAGCCCGCTTTAATTGTTCGCAAATTTGTGCGGTTTGACGTGATTGCCATACAATGGCATGATAAATTGGCTGTCCTGTTTGTTTATCCCATACTACCGTCGTTTCTCGTTGGTTTGTAATACCAATGGCCGCAATTTGTTTTGGTTCAATAGCTGCTTCTGACAACACCGTTGCAATGACGGCTAAAATAGATCCCCAAATTTCATTTGCATTATGTTCTACCCAGCCTGGTTGTGGGAAATATTGTGTAAACTCTTTTTGTGCAATATGAACAATTTCCCCTTTTTTGTTAAATAAAATGGCACGTGAACTTGTTGTTCCTTGATCAAGAGCTAAAATGTACATATACCTATCCCCCTTGCAAAAAAAGACCCACAGCGCAATCAATAAAAATGCGTGTGAGTCTCCGTTTCTCCGTCACTAACATGATGAACTTACTATAAGACTAATCAATTTCGAAAACGCTGTCAATACATTTATTACAGAGCAAAATACCGCCAAAGTTCGACATTTGATGTCGTTACCGCAACAGCTCCTGCTGCAAGCGCTGCTTCAACTTCGGTTTCGTTTTCGATTAACCCTCCAGCAATAATTTTCTTTCCGGTTCGTTCGTGAAGTTGGGCAATGACTTTTGGAACAACACCAGGCAATACTTCAATATAATCCGGATTTGTTTTTTCTACAAGCTGAACGCTTCGCTCAAAGGCATTTGAATCAATAATAAATGTGCGTTGAATCGCAACAACGCCTTTTTGTTTTGCTTTCATAATCACACTACTTTTTGTTGAGATCAATCCATATGGTTTAACGAGCTGGCATAAAAATTCTGTTGCATATTCATCGCTTTTTAACCCTTGTATTAAATCAACGTGAAGAAACATTTTTTTCCCATGCTCATTTGCATATGTATACACACTTTTCAACATACCGATATGAATGTCTAAAAACACCCCATATTCATAATTCATTTTTATTAGTTTGTCAAAATCTTTCATTGAGCGCACTGCTGGTAAAATACGTTGTCCGTTCATCCTTCGATCACCTTTACATAAAATGTGCGTGTTCGCGGTCCATCGAATTCGCAAAAATAAATACCTTGCCATGTTCCGAGAAGCAACTGACCTTTTGTGACAATGACATACGCTGATGATCCGACTGTGCTTGCTTTCATATGTGCTGCTGTATTTCCTTCACTATGCCGATCGAGCGAATGATGCCAAGGATACAGTTCATCAAAACGGCGAATCATGTCCCTCTTAACATCTGGATCCGCATTTTCATTAATCGTCATTCCTGCTGTTGTATGAGGACAATAAATAAAGGCAACCCCTTCTTGCACACCACTCTCTGTAATAAAGGATTGAACAAGTGAAGTAATGTCTACAAACTCATCTCGCCTCGTTGTCTGAATCGTCCATTGTTTCATCATCATACTTTCCCACCTTTATTCTTAATATATTTACAATCATATATATTTTCACATTTCTTTTCCATAAA
The DNA here is from genome assembly GCF_001418025.1 of Anoxybacillus suryakundensis. Lineage (NCBI taxonomy): Bacteria > Bacillati > Bacillota > Bacilli > Caryophanales > Anoxybacillaceae > Anoxybacillus > Anoxybacillus suryakundensis. The sequence continues at coordinate 4,422 of NZ_LIOK01000032.1, read as the reverse complement.
AAACTCCCGAATGACTAAACAGCTCCTAGCGCAGTTAAAGCCCAGATCATTCTGGGCTTTAATCGTATACGTGATGGGACGGAATAATATAATCGACCGAAATCACAGGCAAATCGTGTTGTTCAACTGAGGCAACAATTAAACCTTGTTTGCTTACAATACCAAATTGTTCTTTCTGTTGATCGAATGCTGCTTCACTAAATGCCAAAACCGTTTGATATAGCTTTTCTTGATCAACTTTTTGCTTCCGTACATGATTGCTTAACTTAATGATCACTTCTTTCCCACGAATTTGACCACGATACATGCCACTCACTTCCTTTCTATACTCCTTACTGTTAATGTTATGCACTTAAGATAAAAATCCTTCTCTTAAAAAATTTTTTGAAAAAATCGCCTTTTTGTCTTGACTCTTCCTCATCATTCGTGTATAGTCTAATTATCATCTAACTGAATATATGTCCTGCACCGAGTGGTTGCTGTGAGTATATTCCGTTATATGAAAAATTTTTTCATTAGCCTATTGGCTAAAAGGTATTAGGAGGATTCAGTATTATGCAAAACGGTAAAGTAAAATGGTTTAACAACGAAAAAGGTTACGGATTCATCGAAGTAGAAGGCGGAGACGATGTATTCGTACACTTCACAGCAATCCAAGGTGAAGGTTACAAAACATTAGAAGAAGGTCAAGCTGTTTCTTTTGAAATCGTTCAAGGAAACCGTGGCCCTCAAGCTGCAAACGTAGTGAAATTATAATCGTCTGAGATGATTCATATATAGCTCGACGAAAAGACCAGCAAATGCTGGTCTTTTTTATTACATACTCTCCTCTTTTCACACAAATACTACAAGCGAGGAGGGATGACGATGACACAAAATCCAAAGAACCCACATCTTCAGGCTGATAGCGTATTTACGAAAATTGAAAATGCACATTTGGCAGTTGAATCAGCGAAAAAGATGGTTGCAGCAGCAACGATGAGCTTAGATGAACACGCTTTTGTTCATGCAAAACAAGCGATTGAAAATGCAAAAGAAGCGATTACGCGTGCCAAAACAAGCACGCAAGATCCCTTTCTCTTGCAATGCGAAAAAGAACTTGCAGATGCACACCATCAATTAACTGAAACGATGAATCATATGTAGCAACAGGGTGTCCCGTATACTTGGGGCACCTTGTTACGTTTTTTGTTTCGCGAGCAACTGACCGTATTGTTGAATTTTTTCCCCTACTGTACACATTTGAATACAAAACGATTGTGCATACGATTTTCCGCACTCTTTGCAAAACGTTCTCTTCACAAAACAACCTTCGCAATACGTATCAAATAATTCATTTAACCGAAGCAACACATCTTTTCGATTCATCGTTTACGCTCCAATTGTATTGTACTTCTAATCATCGTCCCTCGAAGCGCCTGCGTTGCTAACTGATCAGCTTCACTATTTTCTTTTCTACCAATCGGTTCATAAATAGGAGAAATACAAAGCCTCTTCATTTTTCGCTCAATTCGCTCCACCCATCTTCCTTCGTCCGAAAATACAGGCCAATCACTAGATAATTGATGCAATACAACATGCGCATCCCCGCGGAACACAACGGGTAAATGGTGAACGCCAAGATGTTCAAGTTGCTCAAGTAAAAAATGAAATGCCGCATACTCTGCTTCGTTATTTGATTGTAATTCATCTAACTGCGCATTTGCGCGGATACGAAATTGTTCACCGTCTTGTTTATAATAAATAACGATCCCAATCCCTGCTTTTTTCGTTTGACGATCAAAACCGCCATCAAAATAAGCAATTACATCATGTGGCTCTGTTTCAATTTCTTTCATTAGCTTGATTAGCTCTTTCTTCGTCCACGCCACACCACGTGCATCATAAAATAAAAGTTGTTTCACCCTACCTGTTTTTTCTATATCCTCTGCGAAAGTGATAGCTTCTGATACTTCCATTTCTTTTGATGTCCATACCGTTTCCTTTTTTTTCGGTGTTACATATGTCCACTCCATAAATACCTTCATATCGCTCACCTTTTCTTTTTATTTTATTATAACAGCTTAGACAAAAAATGATGTCAGTTGTATAATATCGTTTGTGTCTCTATATTTTCATACGAGGAGGGATCCCATGTTTAACGAAATACTCGGTCTTATTTCTGCCATCGTCACTTTTTCACTTGTGTTGCTCATTTATCGTTTCTTTGGTCGCTCAGGTTTATTCGTATGGATTGGCTTTTCTACTGTCGTTGCTAATTTACAAGTCGTCAAAACGGTTGAATTGCTTAGTATGACAGCTACACTTGGAAACGTCATGTACGGAACCGCTTTTTTAGTGACAGACATTTTAAGCGAAAAATATGGGAAGAAAGAAGCACAAAAAGCGGTATGGCTTGGCTTTTTTACACTTATTTCTCTCACAATCGTCATGCAAATCGCTTTATTGTTTAAGCCGCATGCGAGCGACTTTGCTCAACCAGCGTTAGAAACGATTTTTGGTTTATTGCCACGTATCGCGCTTGGTAGCTTGCTTGCTTTTTTAATTAGTCAATCGCTCGATGTTTACTTATTTCATTGGTTTAAAAAGAAATTTCCGCGCGATTCTCAACTTTGGATTCGTAATAACGGAAGTACAATGATTAGCCAATTGATCGATACACTCGTTTTCACATCCATTGCTTTTCTCGGTGCATTTCCGTTACATGATTGGATACAAATTTTTATCACGACGTATGTACTGAAATGGATTGTTGCGATGTTGGATACACCGTTTGTATATTTTGCAAAAAAAATATCCCCAAAATATACAGAATGATGGTAAAATGTTGTATGAGACTTCGGTCTTATACAACATTTTTTTGCAAAGGAGAGTCAAATGAAATACAAAGCTGACGTTAGTCTATTGTTTGTTGCATTCGTTTGGGGTGCTACGTTTGTCGTCGTTCAAAACGCCATTGCTTTTTTACCTCCATTAATGTTTAATGGCGTACGTTTTGCGATCGCAAGTGTATTGTTATGGATTTGGGTATTTATCTTCGAGCGCAAGCCTCTAGATCGACAACTCGTCCGTGCTGGATTGATTCTTGGCATATGGTTATGTCTTGGATATGCCTTTCAAACGATTGGCTTATTGTATACTACTTCGTCAAAAGCTGGATTCATTACTGGATTAAATGTTGTTATCGTTCCTCTCCTTTCATTTATCATTTTAAAACATAAACCTTCGTTTAACGCTGTGGTCGGAAGTATATTGGCTACATGCGGGCTATATCTTTTGACCACAAGCGGAGATATGTCAATCAACAAAGGCGATGTGTTTGTGTTTTTATGCGCCATTGCTTTTGCGCTACATATCGTGTCAACAAGCATATATGCAACAAAATTTTCATCTATCCTACTAACTGCTGTTCAAGTTCAAACCGTATCTATCGTTTGTTTTATATGTTCATATTGGCTTGAAGACTGGTCTCTTATTCCGCTCACCACTTTTTTTGAATTTGATGTATGGATGGCTCTACTCATTACCGCACTGTTCGCAACAACGATTGCTTTCTTTATTCAAACGCATTTTCAACAATATACATCTCCAACGCGTGTTGCTTTAATTTTTGCTCTCGAACCTGTTTTTGCCGCTTTAACTGCATATATATGGAATGATGAACGCCTTCAACAAGCAGCTTTATTTGGAGCTGGGCTCATTTTATTAGGGATGGTATTATCTGAACTTCCTCAACATATATGGCAAAGAAAGAAGAGCGCTCGCCTTTCATAGCGAGCGCTTCCATCTACTTATTACATAAGATAATCCCCCTGTGACGATACCGAGAAACGCCCCACCAATGACTTCAATTGGTTGATGACCAAGCCGTTCCCGCAACAATTCTTCTTTTCGATCCAGCTTTCCATCATCTTCAGCACCTTTTAACCGCTCAATCTCTTCAGTTAATTCGTTCACACGAATAGCTAGCTCTCCTGCTTGATGACGCACACCTTGAGCATCGTACATAACGATTAAACCAAAAATAGAAGCAAGAGCAAAGTCTATACTATGCACTCCCCGTTTTAAAGCAACTGTTTTTGTCAATAATAAATTGAGCCAGAGCGATCACTTCAAAAGTGAGCCACTTTTAGAATCAGAGTTCCCATAAATGGGAGAAGGTGGGTGTTTGGATGAGTTGCCCCTAGGGGCAACTCATCCAAACGCTTCGCGCACCTGGCTACCACTCCCCATTTTCCCTCTGTTTCATACTTTGACGGAATCGATAAGATTCTCCGTTTAGAAGAAGAATGTGCGAACGGTGAGTGAGCCGATCAAGCAACGCTGCTGTCATCTTTTCATCCCCAAAAATGTTCGTCCATTCTACAAATTCAAGATTTGTTGTAATGATGACACTTGCACGTTCATAGCGATTGGAAAAGA
>NZ_LIOK01000031.1:0-10639 GCF_001418025.1 Anoxybacillus suryakundensis | reverse complement strand
CTGGTGCCGCTGTAACATCTGTTCAAATAGATGGTGTATTGCACGAGTTTTCAACAATTGATGGCGTCGTGGAAGATGTAACAACCATTATTTTAAACATTAAAAAGCTAGCGCTAAAAATTTATTCGGACGAAGAAAAGACGCTTGAGATTGATGTACAGGGTGAAGGAGTCGTTACAGCTGCCGATATTACTCACGATAGCGATGTAGAAATTCTCAATCCAGACCTTCATATCGCTACATTAGCAAAAGACGGTCGCTTACGGATGAGAATGACAGCAAAACGCGGACGTGGGTATACACCAGCTGACGCTAACAAGCGCGAGGATCAACCGATAGGTGTTATCCCGATCGATTCCATTTATACGCCGGTATCGCGCGTATCTTACCAAGTCGAGAATACGCGCGTCGGTCAAATGACAAATTACGACAAGTTAACGATCGACGTGTGGACAGATGGTAGCATCGGCCCGAAAGAAGCAATCTCACTAGGGGCAAAAATTTTAACAGAGCACTTGAATATTTTTGTGAACTTAACAGATGAAGCGCAACACGCTGAAATCATGATCGAAAAAGAAGAAGATCAAAAAGAAAAAGTGCTCGAGATGACAATTGAAGAGCTTGATCTTTCTGTTCGTTCGTACAACTGCTTAAAGCGTGCTGGTATTAACACAGTACAAGAGCTTGCGCAAAAAACAGAAGAAGATATGATGAAAGTGCGCAACTTAGGCCGCAAGTCGCTTGAAGAAGTAAAGGCGAAGTTAGAAGAGCTAGGATTAAGCTTACGTAAAGATGACTAGTTAAGCGTTTGGTTAACTAGGCATTTTCATGTTAAAAGTGAAATAAAGGAGGGACATCACATGTCTTACAGAAAATTAGGACGCACAAGCTCTCAACGTAAAGCGTTGCTTCGTGACTTAGTGACAGACTTAATCATTAATGAGCGAATTGAAACAACAGAAGCTCGTGCAAAAGAGTTGCGTTCTGTTGTAGAAAAAATGATTACATTAGGAAAGCGTGGCGATTTGCATGCACGTCGCCAAGCTGCTGCATTCGTACGCAAAGAAGTCGCAAACACAGAAACAGGTCAAGATGCAATTCAAAAATTATTTAGCGACATCGCACCACGTTACCAAGACCGTCAAGGTGGTTACACACGCATTATGAAACTTGGACCACGCCGCGGTGACGGTGCGCCAATGGTCATTATTGAACTAGTTTAATACGTTTTTACAAGGGCGAGACAGTTTTTGAACTGGATCTATGCCCTTTTTTTGTTTCTTTTTTTGTAGTAGAGTAGAGAGTAAGAAAATTCAGAAGAGATGAGGAGAGAGTTGTGGAAGTTGCATTACGTGTGGAACATATAAGTTTTCAATATGCAAACGAAAAAACGTATGCTTTACAAAACGTGTCGTTTCAAGTGTATAAAGGTGAATGGGTAACCATTGTAGGTCATAACGGATCGGGAAAGTCAACCCTTGCTAAGCTATTAATCGGTTTATTGCCACCGAAAAGTGGAACGATTCACGTATGCGGCATCCCGTTAAATGAAGAAACAGTATGGGATGTTCGAGAGCAATTAGGCATCGTTTTTCAAAACCCGGATAACCAGTTTGTTGGAACGACGGTTCAAGATGACGTCGCCTTTGGTCTTGAAAATCGTGGCGTACAAAAAAATGAAATGGTAAAGCGCATAAACGAAGCACTAAAAAAAGTAGGTATGGAAAATTTCGTGAATGACGAACCGCATCGTCTGTCAGGTGGACAAAAACAACGTGTAGCGATCGCAAGCGCCATCGCTCTTGAACCGAATATTATCATTTTAGACGAAGCAACATCGATGCTTGATCCGAGAGGAAAAAAAGAAGTGCTTCAAGTGATGCAATCGCTTCGTCGTGAACGCGATATGACTGTTATTTCAATTACTCATGATTTAAATGAAGTGGCAAAAGCTGATCGAGTGATTGTCATGAATAAAGGAAAGATTGCATTAGAAGGAACGCCTAAACATATTTTTGCGCATGGGTCGAAGTTGGAAGAGATGGGGTTGGACTTACCATTTTCGCTCCAACTAAGTCGACGGTTGAAGGAAAATTACATTCCAATTACAACCGATCATTTGACAATAGAGGGGTTGGTGAGTGAATTATGGACATTGTATTCCGCGATGTCGAACATCGCTACCAAATAAATACCCCCTTCGAAAAGCGGGCGCTGTACGATATTCATATGGATATCCCTAACGGTTCATACGTAGCGGTTGTGGGTCATACCGGATCGGGAAAGTCAACCCTTTTGCAACATTTAAACGGCTTACTTCAACCGACAAAAGGGACGATCCATCTGGGCAATTATACAATTACAGCAGGAAAAAAAGAAAAACATTTAAAGCCTTTACGAAAAAAAGTAGGTATCGTTTTTCAATTTCCTGAACATCAACTATTTGAAGAAACAGTAGAAAAAGATATTTGTTTTGGACCAATAAATTTTGGTGTGAACGCAGAAGAGGCGAAAGCTCGTGTGGGAGAATGGTTAGCACTCGTCGGATTGCCAGAAGAAGTGCGACATAAATCTCCATTTGCGTTAAGTGGTGGGCAAATGAGACGTGTGGCTATTGCCGGTGTGTTAGCCATGGACCCAGAAGTGCTCGTGTTAGATGAACCTACTGCGGGCTTAGATCCTCGTGGGCGAAAAGAAATGATGGACATGTTTGCAAAGCTTCAACGGCAAAAACATATGACGATTGTGCTTGTTACACATAGTATGGAAGAGGCAGCACGTTATGCGGATGATATTATCGTGATGCATCAAGGAACAATTGTGCGAAGAGGAGCACCAGAACATATTTTTCGTCATGTCGATGATTTAATAAGCCTCGGACTAGATGTCCCTGAACCAGTTTTGTTTCAACGGGCAATCGAACAAAAATTTGGCGTGCAATTTCATGCCCCTTGTTTGACGATGGAAGACGTTATCAAAAACTTACAAACGTTATTTACTAGGGTGAAACGTATATGATGAACAGTATGATTATCGGAAAGTATGTTCCTGGAGATTCTCTCATTCATCGTCTCGATCCACGCACAAAATTGTTGCTCATGTTTATATATGTATTTATTGTGTTTCTTGCTAATAATGAATGGACGTATGGGGTGTTGACTTCTTTTACATGTGTGTTGTTGTTTTTATCGCGCATACCGCTTTCGTTCATGATTAAAGGATTAAAACCAGTTTTATGGGTCATTGTGTTTACGTTTCTTCTTCACGTATTGCTAACAAAAGAAGGGGATGTCGTTTTTCAATGGCTTGGGATCGAAGTGTACGACAAAGCGATCCAACAAGGAGCGTTTATTTCTTTACGCTTTTTGCTTCTTATCGTTGTTACAACGCTAGTGACGTTAACAACGACACCGATTGAAGTGACCGATGGGATGGAATCATTGCTTTCACCATTAAAAAAGTGGAATATGCCTGTTCATGAGCTAGCGTTAATGATGTCTATTTCCCTTCGTTTTATTCCAACATTGATGGAAGAAACTGAGAAGATTATGAAAGCTCAAATGGCTCGCGGTGTCGATTTTTCAAGCGGACCGCTATCAGAACGAATGAAAGCGATGACGGCATTGCTTGTTCCGCTATTCATTAGCGCATTTAAACGAGCAGAAGAACTAGCTGTTGCCATGGAAGTGCGTGGATACCGTGGGGGGAACGGTCGAACGAAATGGCGCGAGTTAACGTGGAGGCGCATAGATACGGCTTTTATGCTTTTACTTGGCTTATTGGCTGTTTTGTTATGGTTACTTCGTTCATAAAAAGGAGCGAACAGCATGAGAAGGATCAAATGCGTCATTGCTTATGATGGCACGCATTTTGCAGGATACCAAATTCAACAAAAAAAGCGAACTGTACAAGGAGAGCTTGAGCGTGCGCTCTCAACCATTCATAAGGGGGAATTTGTTCGTGTATATGCGTCAGGACGAACAGATGCAACCGTTCATGCATGTGGACAAGTGATTCACTTTGATACGCCACTTGCGATTCCTGATGAAAGATGGCCTAAAGCGTTAAATGCGCTTCTTCCTGATGACATCATTGCCAAAGAGGCAAGTGAGGTTTCGCCTTCCTTTCATGCGCGATTTAGTGTGAAAAATAAAGAGTATCGTTACCGTGTCTGGACGGGAGAGAAAAACGTGTTTTTGCGTCATTATGTATATCACTATCCGCATCAACTTGATGTAACGAATATGAACGAAGCGCTTCGCTATTTAATCGGGACGCATGATTTCACAAGTTTTTGCTCGGCAAAAACGGAAATTGATGATAAAGTTCGTACCATTTATGAAGCGGAAGTGATTCAAGAAGGAGAAGAGCTAATCTTCCGTCTTGTTGGCAACGGTTTTTTGTACAATATGGTTCGCATTATCGTTGGAACAGTGCTAGAAGTTGGACGGGGGAAACGGCATGCTGAAGAGATGAAGGCGATTTTGGAACAAAAAAATCGCGATGCTGCGGGAAAGACAGCACCGGGTCACGGTCTTTATTTGTGGCACGTTTCGTATGACAACTAATCCAGGTGTAACATTTTCTTGACATTGGGTTGTAGAAGAGATATTATATCATATGGTATGTATTTTAAACCCACGATTAGCCCCGGAAATTAATCGTGTTGAAATAAATATCGCTTGTTCATTTTTTATTTTAGGAGGGAAAACAAATGCGTACGTATATGGCGAAGCCAAATGAAGTAGAACGTAAATGGTACGTTGTTGATGCAGAAGGCAAAACGTTAGGACGTCTTGCTAGTGAAGTTGCTGCGATTTTACGCGGTAAACATAAACCGACTTACACACCGCATGTTGACACTGGTGATCATGTGATCATCATCAACGCAGAAAAAGTTGAGTTAACAGGGAAAAAATTAACAAACAAATTATACTACCGTCACAGCTTACATCCAGGTGGATTAAAAGTAAGAACAGCGCTTGAAATGCGTACAAATTACCCAGAGCAAATGCTTGAAAGAGCAATTCGCGGCATGCTTCCAAAAGGTAGCCTTGGTCGTCAAATGTTCAAAAAATTGCACGTTTATCGCGGAAGTGAACATCCGCATCAAGCACAAAAACCAGAAGTTTATGAACTTCGCGGATAATTGATCAAAGGAGGGCATTATTTTGGCACAGGTACAATACTACGGCACAGGCCGTCGCAAAAGTTCAGTTGCGCGTGTGCGTCTCGTTCCAGGTGAAGGACGCATTATCGTAAATGGTCGTGACATTCGTGATTATGTTCCATATGAATCTTTAGTTGAAGTTGTCAAACAACCGCTTGTTTTAACAGAAACATTCGGTAGCTATGATGTATTAGTAAACGTAAGCGGTGGTGGATTTACAGGTCAGGCAGGTGCAATTCGTCACGGTATTGCTCGCGCGTTGTTACAAGTTGACCCTGAATACCGTCAAACATTAAAACGTGCAGGATTATTAACGCGCGACTCTCGTGTGAAAGAGCGTAAAAAATACGGTCTTAAAGGCGCTCGTCGTGCACCACAATTCTCAAAACGTTAATTTCAACAAATCTCGGCAATTATTTGCCGAGATTTTTTTGTATGTCCCTCTTGTTCATGCGAACAATATATATAAGGAGGGACAGCCAAGTGGGAATACTTACATCGTTTACAATAAAAAAGTTAGAAAAACAGCTTGCTTATGAGCGAAATGTATTGAAGGATCTTTCTTATCGTGAGTTATGTAGACGTGTGCGCACGTATTGGCAACAATACATGATTGTTTCCGAAGTCATGGAAACGATATGTATCGATATAGCCATTGAAGCATATTTGCTTGGGGCTCATTATAGTCGGTTTACATATTATGGTGAGTCAGTAGAAACGGTGAAAAGTCGTTGTATAGACGAATACGAACAACTCATACATGAGCTGTATGAACATATGAAGCTATGTAGAGATGGTATGTACGACACGTGTGCTCGTTACGTAGATGTTTGGTGGAGAGAAGGAATCGAAAAAGGGCTTCGTCGTCAACGTCTTCGTTTAAAATGAAGGTTCTAAATTCTTCCCTTGTCCCATATAACATAAATAGCGGGGAGGAGAAGGGATGAAAATACGTATTGTTGTTTTTTTTATTGTTTTTGTCCTTTTTTTACAGTTTTACGTACTTCATGATCACTCTTGGAAAGCATGGAGTTTACCGTTATCAGGGAAAATTATCATCCTTGATCCAGGGCATGGTGGGCCTGACGGGGGCGCAGTTGGAGGGGATGTTCTTGAGAAAGACATAGCGCTAAATGTTGCATTAAAATTGCGCGATTATTTGCAACAACAAGGTGCACTCGTTCAAATGACGAGGGAAGGGGACTACGATTTAGCGAATGAACAAACGAGGGGATATAGCCGAAGAAAAATAGAAGACTTACAACAGCGAGTCCAGCTTGTGAATGATTCAGAGGCAGATTTTTTTATTAGTATTCATTTGAACGCCATCCCTTCACCAAAATGGAGAGGGGCACAAGTGTTTTATTATTCCTCATTAGAAGAAAATAAACGATTAGCGAAGTTTATTCAACAAGAACTGCGTGTCAATTTAGAGAATACACATCGCTTAGCAAAGCCTATTCAAACGGTATATTTATTAAAAATGGCGAAAAAGCCTGGGGCTTTAGTTGAGATTGGTTTTTTATCAAACGAGGAAGAACGAAAACTACTAGCGTCTTCGGTGTATCAAGAAAAGCTGGCGGCTTCGATTTATAAGGGCATTTTACGTTACGTATCAAACGAACGCGATCCTTCTGAATGAGGAAGGATTCATTTTTTTATGCAGAAAATTATGTTATATTGAAAGTGTGAAATCGAATACATGAATACATAAGGATTGGTGAGGCGCGATGTTGACAGAAAAAAAAGTTGTGGAGCTGCTCGAAACGATTTACGACCCTTTTTTGAAAAAAACGTTTAAAGAAACAGGCGCAATTCAAGAAGTCAAAATAAATGAAGAAAAAGGACTAGTAAGTGTAAAAATTGCTTTAGCGAAAACAGGAACGGCAGAACAACTTCAAGTGCAACAAACTGTTGTACAACGTTTAAAAGACGCAGGAGCATCTTCTGTTGGGCTCCGTTTTGCTCAATTGCCGTTAGAAGAAGAACGTACAACAAATGAACCCATTTACTTAGCGATTGCAAGTGGAAAAGGTGGAGTAGGGAAGTCGACTGTATCAGTTAATTTAGCCGTTTCACTTGCTCGACTTGGGAAAAAAGTTGGGTTAATTGACGCTGACATTTATGGATTTAGTGTACCAGACATGATGGGTATTACGGAACGTCCAGTTGTTCGTGGGGAGAAAATTATTCCGGTTGAACGTTTCGGTGTGAAAGTGATTTCGATGGGATTTTTTGTAGAAGATAACTCACCGGTTATTTGGCGTGGACCGATGCTTGGCAAAATGCTAAAAAACTTTTTTGATGAAGTGGAATGGGGCGAATTAGATTATTTATTACTAGACTTACCTCCAGGCACAGGTGATGTGGCATTAGATGTGCATACAATGCTTCCAACATCGAAAGAAATCATTGTGACAACCCCTCATCCAACCGCTGCTTTTGTTGCCGCAAGAGCGGGGGCGATGGCTGTTCGGACGAATCACGAAGTTGTTGGTGTCATTGAAAATATGTCATATTTTGAAAGCAAAACAACAGGTGAAAAGGAATATATTTTTGGAAAAGGCGGTGGCCAAAAATTAGCCCAAGAATTACAAACGGATTTACTTGGACAATTACCGCTTGGACAACCGGATTGGAACGATGACGATTTCGCACCTTCTGTATATGGAGAAGATCATCCAATTGGAAAAGTATATATGGATATTGCTAAAAAAATTATTGCAAAGTTACGATGAGGGGCTTGTTCGCCCCTCAAGCTGTTTGATCTTCACTTGATGTTTCTTGATCGGATTTTTTCTTACCGCCTTGCATTTCCTCTGCTGCTTTCATAAGAATATCTTCAATTTTTGCTTTAAATAGCGGGCTGCTAAATGTCTCTGTAATCACTTTTTGTAAATGAGCGCGAAAATCTTTGTTTTTCATCTCTGTTTGTATTAATTTTTTCATTTCCGGATTTTGCATAATATCTACGATCATTGCTTGATATTCAGGATCCTTCATTAATGCTTTTAATAATTTTTCATGTTCTTCTTTCATACTTTTTGCAAAGCTTTGGGCAAACTTTGCATCTTCAAATGCCTTTTTCCAAAACGTTTTTCCTTTGTCTGATGTCAACGTTTCTTCAATCGTTTTTTTAACAATTTGCTGATCCATAACGAGTTGTTGTTTGACTTTTTCATCACCCATCACTTCTTGAATCGCTTTTTTTCCTTCATCTGTTTTTAAAATGTCAACGACCATTTTTTTCGTTTGGTCGTAATCAGGTTGCGCAGGGGTTTTTTCTTGCTGAGCACACCCTGTCAGCATTAATGTGTAGCTAATCACGAGGAGCAAAAATATTCGATTCATAACTAAGGGCCCCTTTCAACAAGTTTCCTTACTGTTAATATTCAATGTTCTTTGCAAAAATATTCGCTAGCATTTTTCTTATTTCGTTGATAGAATTTTGAAAGGGATATTGAGAAGTGGAGGGTGCATAAGTGAATAGTCGAAAGTGGGTTCAATTGTTTTTTTCTACATTGTTTGTTGGCGGAATAAGTACGGGGATTGTTGGGTTCGTTGTGAAATGGAATGAATACGCACATCTTTTCATATCGTTTGAGATAAAAGAAATTTTATCTGTTCTCGTTTGGTTGATTGGTGTTGGTTTCATTTTTAGCGTCATTAGTCAAATGGGTTTTTTTGCATATTTAACAATTCATCGTTTTGGTCTCGGAATTTTTCGTTCGGTTGGATTATGGAATGCTGTACAAATCGTTCTCATTGCTTTTGTTTTATTTGATCTCGTTTATTTTCGTTATCAACTGTTTGCTGAAGAGGGCGAATCGATCGTCAGCTATGTGCTCGTTGCTTTATTTATTTTTCTGTTTGGGCTTATTGTTGCTTACGTAAAAATGCGTGAGACGAATAAAGAAGCGTTTGTTCCTGCGTTATTTTTTATGGTTGTTGTAACAGTAATTGAATGGTTCCCAGTATTGCGAATTAACGAAGAAAATTGGTTGTATTTAATGTTGTTTCCGTTATTGATTTGTAATGCGTATCAGTTGCTTACATTGCATCGGCTTTTGCGGAAATAAAATGAGGCGTGCTGCCTCATTTTATTTCTTTACTTTTTATATGCGCGTTATTGACAAGGTCGGATATCACCACGCTTTTATACCCTTCTTTTTTCATCCATATGATAATTTGTTCTAATGCTTGAGTGGTTTGTTTCGCTGAGTCTGATGCATGAAGTAACACAATATCTCCGCCTTTTGCATTTTGGGTCACATTTTCAACAATTGTGTTCACCCCAGGATTGAGCCAGTCTTTTGAATCAATACTCCAATGAACGACAGTATGACCGAAGGAATGAACAACTTTTAAGACGTCCTTATTAAAATTTCCTGTCGGTACACGAAGAAAAGGGGTATGTTTAATACCTAATGTATCAAACACTTTTTTAGCTTGTGCTAAGTCACGAACAATTTTCCCCCTCTCTAGTTCAGTGTAGTTTTTATATTCATAACCCATGCTTCCAATCTCGTGTCCATCGTCCACGATTTTTTTTACGATGCGTGGATGGCGTTCAGCCCAAGAAGCAGATAGAAAAAATGTAGCTTTCACCCCATGTTTTTTTAACACATTTAAAACGGGTATAGCATTTGTTTCTCCCCAACTAATATCAAATGTTAAAGCAAGTTCATTTTTTTTGTTTTCAACTTTGTAAATGGCTTTCGATCCAAGATCAGTAGAGAATACGGATTCGCTTGCAAGTTGTTGAATATACAAAATAGAAGCGGTGACGAAGGCAATGGATATGATGAGAAGCCATTTTTTTATTGTTTTTCCGTCGAGTATATAGAAAAACTTCAATGTTTGTCCCCCCCTTGTGCTTTTTATGACCATCTTATGCAAGAAATAACATGATATGATCAATGAATAAACGAGAACATTTTTTAAAAAATATTATTGACAAAAAAATGAAACGTGTGTTAAACTGATAATCGTCGTTAGCGACGAAAAAAAATCATCGTTGGCGACGAAAAATATAGTTGACGACAGTCGAAAGAAATGATAAACTGTTAGAGCTGTTGTTTGATGGAGATGTTCCTTGAAAACTGAACGAAGCGAAAAGCGTAAAGAAGCTAGAGATATGAACTTTCTATGGAGAGTTTGATCCTGGCTCAGGACGAACGCTGGCGGCGTGCCTAATACATGCAAGTCGAGCGGATCAAATAGAAGCTTGCTTCTATTTGGTTAGCGGTGGACGGGTGAGTAACACGTGGGCAACCTGCCCTGTAGACGGGGATAACACCGAGAAATCGGTGCTAATACCGGATAACACGAAATGTCGCATGACGTTTCGTTGAAAGACGGCGCAAGCTGTCGCTACAGGATGGGCCCGCGGCGCATTAGCTAGTTGGTGAGGTAACGGCTCACCAAGGCGACGATGCGTAGCCGACCTGAGAGGGTGATCGGCCACAC
>NZ_LIOK01000030.1:0-12847 GCF_001418025.1 Anoxybacillus suryakundensis | reverse complement strand
GCACAGGACTTAAAATCCTGCGGTAGGTGACTACCGTGCCGGTTCGAGTCCGGCCCTCGGCACTTGATATGCGCCCGTAGCTCAATTGGATAGAGCATCTGACTACGGATCAGAAGGTTAGGGGTTCGAATCCTCTCGGGCGCGCCATGTTTATAATCATGATGAGGACGGGAAGTAGCTCAGCTTGGTAGAGCACATGGTTTGGGACCATGGGGTCGCAGGTTCGAATCCTGTCTTCCCGACCATTGTTAAGGGGCCTTAGCTCAGCTGGGAGAGCGCCTGCTTTGCACGCAGGAGGTCATCGGTTCGATCCCGATAGGCTCCACCATATATTTATAATGGCGGCGTAGCTCAGCTGGCTAGAGCGTACGGTTCATACCCGTAAGGTCGGGGGTTCGATTCCCTCCGCCGCTACTAGCTTAGGACCTTTAGCTCAGCTGGTTAGAGCAGACGGCTCATAACCGTCCGGTCGTAGGTTCGAGTCCTACAAGGTCCACCATGTTCATATTATACGGAGGAGTACCCAAGTCTGGCTGAAGGGGTCGGTCTTGAAAACCGAGAGGCGTCGAAAGGCGCGCGGGGGTTCGAATCCCTCCTCCTCCGCCATATATAGTCTTAGTTGTTGTTTGTCATGCCGGCTTAGCTCAATTGGTAGAGCAACTGACTTGTAATCAGTAGGTTGCGGGTTCAAGTCCTGCAGCCGGCATCATTGTGGCGGCTATGGCGAAGTGGTTAACGCACCAGATTGTGGCTCTGGCATTCGTGGGTTCGATTCCCACTAGTCGCCCCATAACATTCGTTTTAACTGTGCGGGTGTAGTTTAGTGGTAAAACCTCAGCCACGAGCAACGCATCTGTTGAATAAGCTACGAGTTGCCTCGACGCATCAATCATCATTGAGTTTGCGAGTAGAGGAAGAGGCATGATTAGGTGTAGCGAGTAGTATTGTTTATGGAGAGTTTAGTCGATCATGCGGGTGTAGTTTAGTGGTAAAACCTCAGCCTTCCAAGCTGATGTCGTGGGTTCGATTCCCATCACCCGCTTACATGGGCCTATAGCTCAGCTGGTTAGAGCGCACGCCTGATAAGCGTGAGGTCGGTGGTTCAAGTCCACTTAGGCCCATTTGTTTTTGTACTTTTATTCCGCAGTAGCTCAGTGGTAGAGCACTCGGCTGTTAACCGAGCGGTCGTAGGTTCGAATCCTACCTGCGGAGCCATTTGGAGAAGTACCCAAGTGGCTGAAGGGGACGGTTTGCTAAACCGTTAGGTCGCGTTTTGCGGCGCGCGGGTTCAAATCCCGCCTTCTCCGCCATTGCCACATATGGCCCGTTGGTCAAGTGGTTAAGACACCGCCCTTTCACGGCGGTAACACGGGTTCGAATCCCGTACGGGTCACTAATAAAAAGGACATCTCCTATCAGGAGATGTCCTTTTTATATTTGTACAAAACCAGGAATTTGTTCTGCTTTGCTTTAAGAACAAATTGTAAAAAAGTATTACCATCCCCACATCATATTGACCCCAATGCTTCACTTTAACATGCTGATACATCGTTTTCATCTATAGAGCATAAAAAAGAAGAAACGCTACTCAATGTGAGTAACGTTTTTATATACTTCTTCTTCACCTATATGCATTTTATTTTTCCGTTCTAAAAATTTCTTTCCATACTCTCCGTGTTGATGAATAGATGGATGTTCAACTTGAACGGTGACATGGGAGAGATTGTATTTTTCTTTTAACATTTCATTAATTGCTAAAATTACATAAAATGGTTGAATGTGCTCATGACTGAGAACGTGTGCAGTTAAAGAATAATGATCTGTTGAAATGGACCATATATGCAATTCGTGTACATCCTCAACGCCTTCAATAGATAGAATATCGGTTCGGATGCGTTCGATATCAAATTCGTGCGGAACTGCGTCCATTAAAATAAAATACGATTCTCGAACAATTTTTGCTCCACCTATAAAGATAATGCCACCAATGACCATACTAATAAGCGGATCAAATATATATATTCTTGTAAAGTAAATTAAAATAGCTGAAATAATAACACCGATAGAGCTGAGTAGGTCACCAATAAAGTGCCATAACGCGCTTTTTACATTTAAATTTTCTTCTTCTTTCATACTTCTGCTTAAAACGATAGTTAATACGAGATTGACAACAAATCCAATCGTTGCGATGGTTAGCATGAAGGAAAATTGAATAGTTTCAGGATGAATGAAACGACGAATTCCTTCGATGAAAATCCAAATAGCAATAATGATAAGCGCAAGCCCATTTAAAAATGAGGCGATAATTTCAAATCGTAAATAACCGAATGTGAATTTTTTATTTGGTGGACGAGAAGCTAAATAAATGGCAATCATGCTTAGTCCTAATGCGATCACATCGGAAGCCATATGCGCTGAGTCTGATAATAAAGCAAGAGAGTTAGATAAAATGCCCCCTACTATCTCTACAATCGTGAAAAAAGTTGTTAACAACAATGTCGTCCAAAGTGCTTTTTTTGACGTCGTCTGTACTTTCATATGCGGTAAATGATGAAAATCGTACATATAAACTCTCCTTATTATTTAAAATAAATATAAAAAAGTATATATAATAATTACTATAAAATATTCTATATAATTACCATTTGATAATCAATCGACAATTTTATGAATGTTCGTATTGATTTTCATTTCGTCATATTTAGCATGTGATTTGTTGAACATTGTCGAAAAATATCTTAATTTTCTTACAGGAATTTTATATGACCTAGTGTAATATATTCAGTACGGAATTATTTCTGTACCCTTTGAAGAAAGGAAGGATGAACATTTGCTAACGATGAGTCCAACCGATTTGCAGTTGCATTTATTTCACGAAGGAACGTTTTATAAAAGCTACCATTTATTCGGGGCCCATCTTGTGAAACAAGATGGGGGAGTAGAAACACGTTTTTGTGTATGGGCTCCACATGCCGAAAAAGTTCGACTTGTTGGGACGTTTAACGACTGGAACGGAGAGAAGCATGAATTAACAAAAATAAACGACCAAGGAGTATGGATGATTGTTGTCCCAAAAAATTTAGAAGGGCATTTATATAAATACGAAATGACAACAAAAGATGGACGCACTCTTCTTAAAGCAGATCCATATGCTTTTTATGCTGAAGAACGCCCCCACACAGCCTCTATTGTATATCAGTTAGATGGATATAAATGGAATGATCAAACGTGGCAAAGAAAAAAGAAGCGAAAAACGATTTATGAACAACCAGTATTTATTTATGAAGTTCATCTCGGTACATGGAAAAAGAAAGAAAATGGGCAATTTTATACATATGCGGAGATGGCAGATGAGTTAATTCCTTATGTTGTTGAGCACGGATTTACTCATATTGAACTATTACCGCTTATTGAGCATCCGCTCGATCGCTCATGGGGATATCAAGGAACAGGCTACTATGCTGCGACGAGCCGTTACGGAACGCCCCGTGATCTGATGTATTTCATTGATCGCTGTCACCAAGAAGGAATTGGTGTTATTTTAGATTGGGTACCTGGGCATTTTTGTAAAGATGCACATGGATTATATATGTTTGATGGTCAACCGACATATGAATATATGAATATGCAAGATCGTGAAAATATTGTGTGGGGAACAGCCAACTTTGATTTAGGAAAACCGGAAGTGCATAGCTTTTTAATTTCAAACGCTTTATTTTGGTTAGAGTATTACCATATTGACGGTTTTCGTGTTGATGCGGTTGCAAATATGCTTTATTGGCCAAATAGCGATGTGCTACATCCGAACCCATATGCGATTTCATTTTTAAAAAAATTAAACGAAGTTGTGTTTGCTTTTGATCCAAACGTATTAATGATCGCTGAAGACTCAACGGATTGGCCAAAAGTGACTGCACCGACGTACGATGGAGGTTTAGGATTTAACTACAAATGGAATATGGGCTGGATGAACGATGTATTAAGTTATATGGAAACGAGCGTCAATGAACGAAAACATATGCATCATAAAATGACGTTTTCATTGTTATATGCTTATACGGAAAATTTTATTTTGCCTTTATCCCATGATGAAGTAGTGCATGGAAAAAAATCATTACTAAATAAAATGCCGGGTGATTATTGGGATAAATTTGCTCAACTTCGTCTACTTTATGGGTATTTCATGACGCACCCAGGAAAAAAACTATTGTTTATGGGTGGAGAGTTTGGGCAATTTGATGAATGGAAAGATTTAGAACAACTCGATTGGATGTTATTAGATTTTGACATGCACCGAAAAATGGACGATTACGTGAAATCTCTCACGCATTTTTATAAAAAACAAAAAGCATTGTATGAATGTGATCATGATCCAAGTGGCTTTGAGTGGATTGATGTGAACAACGCTGAACAAAGTATTTTTTCTTTTATTCGGCGAGGAAAGAAAGAGGATATGTTGATTGTTGTTTGTAATTTTACAAATGTCACATATCACGATTACAAAGTGGGGGTACCCGCTCTTACATCGTATCGAGAAGTGTTCAATAGTGATGATGTCATGTACGGTGGTGCAGGTCATATAAATAAAAAATTGCTTGTCGCATATGAAGAACCATATCATGGAAAATCATATCATATTCGCATGACGATTCCGCCGTATGCTATAACGATTTTACGACCAACAAGAAGAAGAGAAGGGAAGGAAAGCCATGGTACGAAAAAAGTGCGTCGCTATGCTACTCGCAGGGGGACAAGGGAGTAGATTAAGTTCATTAACAAAAAATTTAGCTAAACCGGCCGTTCCGTTTGGAGGAAAGTATCGCATTATTGATTTTACACTAAGCAATTGCGCTAATTCCGGCATTGATACTGTTGGGGTGCTCACGCAATATCAGCCGCTAGAGTTAAATACGTATATTGGAATTGGAAGCGCATGGGACTTAGATCGGAAAAATGGCGGGGTAACTGTTCTCCCTCCATATGCCGAGTCGTCAGAAATGCGATGGTATAAAGGAACCGCAAATGCAATTTATCAAAATTTAAACTATTTAAAGCAGTATGATCCAGAGTATGTACTCATTCTTTCTGGCGATCATATTTACAAAATGAACTATGCAGATATGTTGCAATATCATATTGAGAAAAAGGCAGATGTGACGATTTCCGTTATTGAAGTACCATGGGAAGAAGCGAGCCGCTTTGGAATTATGAATACAAATGAAGATATGGAAATTATAGAGTTTGAAGAAAAACCGACGCATCCGAAAAACAATTTAGCGTCTATGGGCATTTATATTTTTAAATGGTCTATTTTGAAAGAATATTTGGAAATGGATAATAGAAATGATCGCTCGAGCCATGACTTCGGCAAAGATATTATTCCTTTGCTTATTGATGAAAAGAAACGACTGATTGCTTATCCATTTAAAGGGTATTGGAAAGACGTTGGAACAGTAAAAAGTTTATGGGAAGCAAATATGGATTTACTCGCAGATACCCCGGCATTAAATTTATTCGATCATACGTGGCGCATTTATTCTGTAAATCCAAATGAGCCGCCACAATATATTGCCCCATATGCGCAAGTAAAAGAGTCTTTAGTAAATGAAGGATGCATCGTTGAAGGAAATGTAGAACATTCTGTATTGTTCCAAGGGGTGTACATTTCACAAGGTACGACAGTAAAAGATTGCGTTGTTATGCCTAATGCAGTGATTGGGAAAAATGTATACATTGAAAAAGCGATTGTCCCACCGAACATAGAAATTCCCGATGGAACGTTCATTTGTGCCGATTCATATGATGGGGAAGTCATTCTTCTGACAGAAGAGATTTTGGGACATTTTTCTGAGAGAGAGGATGAAAAAACGTGGGAAAATTAATGCTTGGGGTCATTGATGCAACAACATATAAGCCAGAAATGAGTGATTTGACGATTCAACGTTCCATCGCCGCTGTTCCGTTTGCTGGACGTTATCGATTAATTGATTTTGTTTTATCTAATATGGTTAATTCAAGTATTGAAAGTGTTGCTATTTTCCCGAAATATCAATATCGCTCATTAATGGACCATCTTGGTTCGGGTAAAAATTGGGATTTAAACCGAAAACGTGATGGATTGTTTTTTTTCCCTTCGCCTGATCTCCCGATTTCTCATATTGGATCGTTTCAACATTTTCAACAACATATTGACTATTTTTTGCGGAGTACACAAAAGTACGCTCTTATTTGTAACAGTTATACCGTGTGCAATATTGACTATGAGGAAGTGTTGCGCCGCCATATTACGAACGAGTGTGATATTACTCGTATATGTCATCGTGGTCAATCGCTCGACATGTTTATTTTAGAAACATCGTTGTTGCTCGATTTGATCGCTAACCAACAAAGAAATCATTATCAAAGTATTGTTGATGTTGTTAATGATCAAACGAACGGATTAACAGTATGTGATTATGAATATGATGGATATGTTGCGGTCATTGATAGTATCGAACGTTATTTTCATCATAGTTTAGAACTTCTCCAACCAGATGTGTGGAAACAATTGTTTTTAAAAGGGAGACCGATTTATACAAAAGTAAAAGATGAACCGCCGACCAAATATACATCGCATGCATCCGTTCGGAATGCAATGATTGCGAACGGATGCGTCATCGAAGGGGAAATTGAAAATAGCATCATTTCAAGGGCTGTGAAAATCGGAAAAGGGACTGTCGTTCAAAACAGTGTCATTATGCAAAAAAGTCAAATTGGGGAAAATTGTCATCTTTCGTATGTAATCGTTGATAAAGATGCGCGGATTGGTGACGGGGTAAAGTTAATGGGAACACCAAAAAAACCAATCGTCATTCGAAAAGGAACAATACAAGGAGCGCTGATGAAATCGTGAAAGTATTATTTGTTGTATCAGAATGTGTACCATTCGTAAAAACAGGCGGTTTAGCTGATGTGGCTGGTGCATTGCCAAAAGAGTTGAAAAAGCTTGGGACAGATGTGCGTGTTATGTTACCGAAGTATGGCTTGATCCCACAACATATGCGCCAAAAAATGAATAAAATTGCTGAGCTTGTTGTTCGCGTTGGTTGGAGAAGACAATATTGTGGAATTGAACAATTGGAATATGAAGGAATTACATATTATTTTGTCGACAATGAATATTACTTTAAGCGGGATTCGTTATATGGTCATTACGATGACGGTGAGCGTTTTTCATATTTTTGTCGCGCTGTGCTCGATTCCCTCCCGGTCATTGATTTTCAACCGAGTGTGATTCACTGCCATGACTGGCATACAGGTATGATTCCATTTTTGCTGCGTGAAGAATATATGAACAATTCATTTTACGCACGAATGAAAACAGTATTTACGATTCATAACTTACAATTTCAAGGCATTTTCCCACGCGAAATTTTAGGAGACTTACTAAATTTAAGCGACCGTTATTTTTCTATCGAACATTTAGAGTTTTATGGAAATGTCAGCTTTATGAAAGGAGCGCTTGTATCAGCGCATATGATTACAACGGTCAGCCCAACATATAAAGAGGAAATTCAAACGCCATATTATGGAGAGCGGCTTGACGGGTTATTGCGGGCAAGAAGTTCACATTTAGTTGGAATTTTAAACGGAATTGACGATGAAATATACAATCCGAAAAAAGATCCACATATTGCAGTGCCGTACGATGTAACGACAATTGCGCGCAAAAGTATTAACAAACGAGCTCTCCAACAACATTTTTCATTGCCATCAGAAGAAGATGTTCCTGTTATTGCTATTGTGTCGCGGTTAACAAAACAAAAAGGATTAGATTTAGTGAAATGTGTATTCCATGAAATGATAGCAGAAAACGTGCAAATGATTATCCTTGGAACAGGGGAATGGGAGTTTGAACATTTCTTTCATGAAATGGCGATAACATATCCGGATCGTGTGCGTGTATATATTGGCTTTTCGGAGCAGCTTGCACATCAAATTTATGCGGGGGCGGACATGTTTTTAATGCCATCTAAATTTGAACCGTGTGGTCTCGGTCAAATGATTGCCATGCGTTATGGGGCTGTGCCAATCGTTCGAGAAACGGGCGGATTAAACGATACAGTGCAGTCATTTAACGAATTTACGAAAGAAGGGACAGGGTTCACGTTTAAAAACTTTAATGCGCATGATATGTTATATACCATCCAGCGTGCCCGTTCATTTTATGAACAAAAAGAAATATGGGAAGGAATTATGAAACAGGCAATGAGTCGGGATTACAGTTGGGCAAAATCAGCGTTTAAATACAATCAACTATACGACGAACTAATGGCTGGGAGTGGCATCTATGTTCACGAATAAGGAAGAGTTTAAGCAAACGTTTTTGAAACGATTAGAAATGATGTATGGAAAGCGGTTTTGGGAATCGACTGTCCTTGATCAATACAATACGCTAGGGAATATGATTCGCGAGTATATTAGTAAACATTGGATTCAAACGAACGAACGATACCGTGCCGAACATAAAAAGCAAGTATATTATTTATCAATTGAATTTTTGTTAGGTCGCTTGCTAGGTAGTAATTTAATGAATCTCGGTATACGAGAGGTTGTGGAAGAAGGACTAAAAGAGCTAGGCATTGAGTTAGCTCATATTGAAGAAGTAGAAATGGATGCAGGTCTCGGAAACGGAGGACTTGGTCGATTGGCTGCTTGTTTTTTAGATTCCCTTGCTTCTCTCGACTTACCCGGACATGGGCAAGGCATTCGATATAAGCATGGTTTATTTGATCAAAAAATAGTGAATGGTTATCAAGTCGAGCTCCCAGAACAATGGTTGCGTCATGGGAACGTTTGGGAAGTAAAAAAAGAAGATTTAGCGGTAGAGGTCAATTTTTGGGGGAAAGTAGAATGTTACGAACAAGATGGGCGTTTAACGTTTCGACATTATGATACAGAAAAAGTGATGGCAGTTCCTTATGATATGCCTGTCATCGGGTACGATACGACAACTGTCAACACGCTACGATTATGGAGTGCTGAACCCGCAAAATTTCCGCTTCATAAACACGTCATGCAGTATAAGCGAGAAACGGAAGCTATTTCTGAATTTTTATATCCGGACGATACGAACGATGAAGGAAAAATTTTAAGGTTAAAACAGCAATATTTTCTCGTTGCAGCCAGCCTCGGAAGTATTGTACGTGATTATAGACAACGCTACGGTCATTTACAACATTTCCATCGGCACGTAGCTATTCATGTGAATGACACACATCCTGTGTTGGCTATTCCCGAGCTGATGCGCATTTTGTTAGATGAGGAAGGAATGGGATGGGACGAAGCGTGGCACATTACGACAAACACGATCTCTTATACAAATCATACAACATTGTCTGAAGCGTTGGAAAAATGGCCTATTTACATTTTCCAACCGTTATTGCCGCGAATTTATATGATTGTGCAAGAAATTAATGAACGGTTTTGTCGCGATTTATGGAATCGATATCCTGGTGATTGGAAAAGAATCGAGGAGATGGCCATTATTGCTCATGGGCTTGTGAAGATGGCTCATTTAGCGATTGTAGGAAGCTATAGTGTGAATGGTGTTGCGAAAATACATTCTGAAATTTTAAAGCATCGGGAAATGAAATTATTTTACGAATACTTTCCAGAAAAGTTTAACAATAAAACGAATGGGATTACACATCGCCGTTGGTTGTTAAAAGCAAACAAAGGGCTCACTTCTCTTATTACTGAGGCCATTGGGGCAGAATGGATCAAGCAACCAGAGCAGCTGATTCAACTAAAAAAATATGCAACCGATCATGCATTCCAAGACCAATTAGCAAAAGTGAAACATGACCATAAACAGAAGTTGGCCAAATATATTTACGAAAAAACAGGAGTGACTGTAGACGACTCATCGATTTTTGATGTGCAAGTGAAACGATTACATGCCTATAAAAGACAGCTATTAAATGTACTCCATATTATGCATTTATATAACCGATTAAAAGAAGATGAGCATTTCGATATGCATCCACGAACGTTTATTTTTGGCGCTAAAGCATCGCCAGGATATCATTATGCGAAGCGGATCATTAAGTTAATTAATTCCGTTGCACAAAAAGTGAATAGCGATGAGCAAATTAACGGACGGTTAAAAGTTATTTTCTTAGAAAATTACCGTGTCTCATTGGCAGAAAAAATTTTCCCTGCTGCCGATGTAAGTGAACAAATTTCAACAGCTAGTAAAGAAGCATCGGGAACAGGAAACATGAAATTTATGATGAATGGAGCCGTGACAATTGGGACGCTAGATGGAGCAAATATTGAAATTTTAGAACGTGTCGGTCATGACAATATGTTTATTTTTGGGTTGACGGCAGAAGAAGTGTTGCACTATTATGCAAACGGTGGATATCATTCGTATGAATATTACCATCATGATCAACGGATTCATCAAGTCGTAAATCAACTTGTGAATGGCTTTTTTCCAGATGCGTACGATCATTTTGAACCGATTTACGATTCGTTGCTTGCCCACAACGATCAATATTTTGTTTTACGCGATTTTGCATCGTATGCCGATGCCCAACAACGGTTGGGAGCAGCGTATGAAAATGAGAGAAAATGGTTAGAAATGAGCGTGACGAATATCGCTTGTTCTGGATATTTCTCAAGCGATCGAACGATTGAAGAATACGCTCACGACATTTGGCATATTCGCTAATAAAAAGTTAGTCCTGTAAGCATATGCTCACAGGACTTTCTTATGAAGTATAAGGATCTTTTTCATAAGCTGGAAGATCACCAAGCGGAGACATTAATTGTCCGTCATCGAGCATTTGTTCATATTGTTCATGAATAATGTTTGGATAAATTGTAATACCTGTGCCGTAGAGATCTGTTGCTGCAAATGTTTCAAGCGGTTCGACGTAACCGATTTGTTCGCCGGCATCGATATACATTCGATCATAATGTACCGTATCTTCTTGAACATCTGAAGGTGTTTCTGATGTACCGAAACGAGCGACCTTTTGCCAGCTATCTTCAGCATCAAATGTTTCTATATCTTCATGAACGACAAATTCACCAAATGGAGGAGACAAAACACTTTCTTCAATTGGACGCTGTTGTGAAACAACTTGATCCGCACTATGCTGTTTACAAAACATCGTTGTTGGAATGGCCTCAAGACGTTCGAGAGGAATGGCTTCTCCACATATTTGGCAAATTCCGTACGTCCCATGTTCCATCGCTTGTAGCGCACGTTCAATATCGTGAAGCTCTTTTTCTGTATGTTCATTTAAAGCAATATCTTTTTCCCGTTCATATAGTTCTGTTCCGCTGTCGGCAGGGTGATTGTCATAGTTTGAAAGCTCCCCAACTGAGTCATGGGCAGATGTTCGCGTGAGACCGAAATGGTCATTTTGTTTTAACCTTTGCATGATTTGCTGCTTTTCTTGTAATAGCCGTTCACGCAAATCGGATAAGTTTACCAATATAACCCCTCCTTTATATTCGACTATGCATAGTATGGACTAAAAAGAAAAAACCATAGCACCAAGGCTATGGTTTTTCTTAACAATTATTGCATCCAATAATGAATAAATAGACCGACAACGAGCAAAAATCCAAACTGTGTGTTCGTTTGAGCTGTTGCTTTCATTGCTGGCATCATGTCGATCGGTCTTGTTTTTCCGATGAATCCTTTTGTTGCTTGCCATGCTTTTGGAACACTTAAAAATACGAGCAATGTCCATGGCGAAATCGTTTTAACGAAAACAAGCAATACAACCCATAAAAATGATGTGACAAACATGCCACCTAATAACGAAATGGCCCGTTTTCTACCGAGTAAAATGGCTAACGTTTTTCGACCACTTTTTTTGTCCCCCTCTAAGTCGCGAATGTTATTGGCTAATAAAATAGCGCCGACTAGAATAGAGATGGGAACAGAAACAAGAATAGGCGTTGATGTAATTGTGCCTGTTTGAATAAAAAACGAAATTAAAATAATGGTAAGCCCCATGAAAAAGCCGGCTGCCAATTCACCAAACGGGGTATATGCGATCGGAACGGGTCCCCCTGTGTAAAAATATCCTGCTGCCATACAAATAGTGCCGATCACAGCGAGCCACCAACTGCTATGAACGCAAATATAAACACCAAGTAGCATAGCAATAGCGAAAAAAGACCAAGCAAGTAGTAAAACCGTTTTTGGAGAGATACCATCGCGGACAATCGCTCCACCGATTCCGACGGATTCAGGTGTATCTAGTCCACGTTTATAGTCGTAATATTCGTTAAACATATTTGTCGCTGCTTGGATAAATAATGATGCTACGAGCATGGCAAAAAATAAGGGGAAGTGAATCGGCGTTTCATCTACTGCAAGCACAGTACCAATGGACACAGGAACGAACGCTGCAGTAAGCGTATGTGGACGCAATAATCGCCACCAAACACGCCAGTCTCGTTTATAATGAACCGTTTGAGTATTTGAACGTACTGGTGTTGGCATACTATTCTTCTCCTCGTATAGTATGTTTAGAAAGATTTTTAAATCGAACTTCCAGTTCGATACGCTCCTTGACAATCGTATATTCTTGGGTGACTTGCCCACGGGGGAGGGGCGCCCCTCCCTCGTGGGTCGCAAACCTATTTCACAAACATCGGGGTTGGACTTTTCGCGATGTTCTTGGATAATGGTCTTAGGATCATCGGGGACACTCTTCTCTCTCCTGTAGCCTTGACTACTTGAAAAGTCTGTCTCCCCGGCTCCTGTTCGGACTTCTAACCCGCAGGCTGTTCCCGTTGGTTTCCCATGCTGGAAGGAGCAGCTTCCAGGCAGCCCATG
>NZ_LIOK01000029.1:0-13073 GCF_001418025.1 Anoxybacillus suryakundensis | reverse complement strand
AAGCGTTTCGATGACAGGCAGTTCATCGACTTGGAGTTTCTGATACGATTGATTCACCGGTTCTTCGTCATCCCAGTCTGTGAGGGACTTTCCAAAAAGTACACCTAGTAAATAAATAATGATTTGATATTGGATCTTGATTATTTGGAGCATTTTGATTAATGATTGAGGTAACAAGCTTGTCACTCCTTTGTTTTGATTGGGTGTGGGGTTACCTCAATCGTACCAAAAACAGCAGGGGTGGCAAGCTTTTTTTGTCGAAAACCGCATAAAATCAATAAAAACTTAGGGTATGTCTTTAAAACTTTTGACAATACCAAATTGTTTATCGAGGTGAGAAAGATGAAAAGAAATTGGGGAGTAACCTATCTTTTAGCCATCATCTTGTTATTGGCAACAGCCTGTGGAAATTCGTCTACCAGCACGAAAGAGGATGGAAGTAAAAGTCAACCGATCAAAATCGGGTTTAGTGCATTGCCCAGCTGGTATTTGTGGCATTTAGTTGAAGAAAAAGGTTTTTTTAAAAAGCATGGAGTCGATGTAGAACTTGTATGGTTTCCGGTTTATGCTGATTCTCTTTCTGCATTAAATACTGGAAAAATTGATGCCAACAGCCAAGCGCTCATTGACACGATTTCTCCTATTGAAAAAGGAGTTGATTTAAAAGTTGTGTTCATTACTGATAACTCATTGGGAGGAGATGGACTAGTTGCTACTAAGGATATTAAGACCGTTGCTGACTTAAAAGGAAAGAAAGTCGGCACAGAAATTGGAACTATCGAGCACTTCTTTATGCTTACTGCTTTGAAAGAAGCTGGGTTAAGCGAATCGGATGTGAAATTCACTAATTTGACGGTTCAAGATGCTGGGAGTTCGTTTATTGCTGGCAAGCTGGATGCGGCTGGGTTGTGGGAGCCATTCTTGAGTATGGCAGTGGAAAAAGGAAAGGGGCATAAGCTGGTGACATCCGCTGATTTTCCAGGACTCATTGCCGATGTTTTTGTTGTAAGAGAGGAAATCTTAAATACTCGAAAGGAGGATATTCAAAAAATAGTAGCTGCTTGGTTTGATGCAGTGAACTATCTCTCTAACCATTATGATGAATCGATCCAGTTAATAGCTGAACAAGCTGGGATCTCTAAAGAAGAACTTGACGCTGGGATGAAGGGATTTAAGTTATTTTCGCCAGAGGAAAACATAAGGGCATTTCAAGAAGGAAATACGTATCAGTCGATTTATTATACAGCTCGAAAAAATGCAGAATTCTTAAAAGAATTAGGTTTTATTCAAGAAATACCTGATTTGGACCAATTAGTTGATCAGACATTCATCAATGAAGAAATTAGGAGAAACAAATAAGGAGCTGATTTTATGGAATGGAGACAGGAGAGAAGAAACAATTGGAGGTTGCTGAGAATCCGTGAAGATATTTCTAAACAATGGTACTTTACTGGCGTAGCGGTAGCGTTTCTAGTTTTACTGGGCGTTTGGATTGGATTAAGTTACTTTAAATTCGTTGACGAAGTCTTTCTTCCCTCTCCTTTAAGTGTCATTCAGGCGTTATTTTTATCTTTGCTTAGTGTTGAATATTGGAAGGAAATTGGAATAAGTGTGTACCGCGTGTTTATGGGATTTTTACTGTCGTGTTTATTAGGTATACCTCTTGGAATTTTGGCAGGAACATTTAAATTTGCAGAATCGTTTGTTGTACCAATTTCTGAGTTTTTCCGTTATATGCCAGCTGCTGCTTTCATTCCGTTGATCATGGTGTGGGCTGGAATTGGGGAAACAGCCAAAATTCTTGTTATTTTCATAGGATGTTTTT
The DNA here is from genome assembly GCF_001418025.1 of Anoxybacillus suryakundensis. NCBI lineage: Bacteria > Bacillati > Bacillota > Bacilli > Caryophanales > Anoxybacillaceae > Anoxybacillus > Anoxybacillus suryakundensis. Next base: position 11,248 of record NZ_LIOK01000029.1, on the reverse strand, counting down.
TCCAAGTAGTATTAATGGTGGCGGATAATGCAAACCAAGTTCACAAGGATTTGCTTTACGCTTCTTACACTCTTGGAGCCAACCGCTGGCAAGTCATTTCGAGAGTGATTATTCCTGCTATGCTTCCGCAATTAATGACGACTATGAGACTCATTATGGGATGGGCTTGGACTTATTTAGTAGTAGCGGAACTCGTAGCTGCCAATAGTGGTCTGGGATATACCATTATGAAAGCACAACGTTTTTTGGATACCAATTCCATATTTGTTGGCATTATTGTAATTGGACTGTTAGGGTTAATCATTGATCGTTGCTTTGCAATTATCAATAAAAAGTTATTTCCTTGGGTTGAATGAAGGGGGAATTTAAATGCTGAGCGCAGTAAAGAATGATTATTTAACGCAAGAATCAAAAATTGAAATCGAAATTCAGAATCTATCGAAAATATACAAAACAAAAAACGGCTCATTTCAGGCGTTAGAAAATGTGTCTCTATATGTAAAAAACGAAGAATTTGTATCCATCCTTGGTCCTTCAGGATGTGGAAAATCAACGATTTTAAGGATATTGGCTGGTTTAGAAGAACATACTTCGGGAAGTGTGAAAGTCTCGGGAGAAGAGGTGAGAGGACCTAGCAGAAAACGAGGAATGGTATTCCAATCGTATACCCTTTTTCCTTGGCTGACAGTAAGAGAAAATATTGAATTTGGGCTCAAGCTGAAAGGGATGAAGGAAAAAGAGAGGAGAGAAATTTCTGATCGTTATTTAGAACTGGTGGGATTAGAAAAGTTTGCTAACTCATATAGTAAGGAATTGTCTGGGGGAATGAAGCAACGTGTGGCGATCGCTCGGGCCTTAGCCAATCAACCTGAAGTGTTGTTAATGGATGAGCCTTTTGGAGCTTTAGACGCGCAAACAAAGCAATCCATGCAAAAATTATTGCTAGATATATGGAAAAAAGAGAAGACAACTATTGTATTCATTACACATGATATCGATGAGGCCCTCTTTCTTTCGCAACGGATTTATGTCATGGAGGCAAGGCCGGGGAGAATTGTCGAAGAGATTGATGCAGATTTGCAATTATTCAAAGATGGAGAACTCGTAGACGTAGAACGATTTATGAAAATGAAAAAGCACATCATTTCTCTATTACATCATTAATTTTTAAAAACGTCTGCGAGTAAGCTTTGAGCGATGCCCGAGCATGGGAAATAAATACGACTCATGCCCTGGTGGGGGTTCTCACAGAACACGTCCATGAGATGCTTTCTCCTCCATTATTAAAGACAGCGTCTTGTGGATTAGGTTCAAAGAAAAATGAATAACAAAGTTTTCTAGGGTTCCGCAGATTAATTAGTATTTGGTCTGGTTCGAGGGAAAACGCACAGTGAGAAACTGTGTACACGGAGGGATAAAAGCCCGGGAGGTGTCAGTGAAGACAATTTTTGTCTCGTTGTTGCCTCCTTTTGATTTTCTAACTCAGTAAAGGAGTAGTGGCCGCGAAGTGTACCTATGGACTGTTAGATATCAACAAAACTGAAAGAACATGTTATGGATTTTGTCGAAAAATATTTTTTGGCACCCCTAAGAGGCCAAGAAACCTTGATATATCAACATTTTTAAAGGGAGGTTTATCGATCATGAAACAATACTGGTCTAAATTGTTAGTTCCTGGAGGAAAGTGGTCTGGAGTGATTGGAAAGGGGAAATGTATTCGTTTTACGGCTCTCGATCAAGGAGCAAATGTTTCATTATTGCTGTATAACGCAAAGGATAAGTTTGAACGTTATAACATGCCGGATACACTAAAGGCCCAGCATACGTTTTACTTGACGAAGGGGAATGTACTGTTGAGTGACAACGGACGGGTGTTGGTTAGTATTATCGAGGATAGTGTTGGTTGGCATGATACTGTTTCAGGTTATACCACTCGAGAAATGACAGATGCCAAATATGGAGTGACCACCTATCAACAATTACGAAATGACTGGCTTCGCAGCGGAGAAGAAAATTTTGCGATGGAACTAGTTCGAAATGGATTGGGACTGAGAGATTTAGTTCCTGTTGTTAATCTTTTCTCAAAAGTGTATTGCGACCATCGGGGAGATATGCATTTTATCGTTGATCATTGCCAAAAAGGAGATACGGTCACATTGCGAACAGAAATGGATGTATTGCTTATACTTTCTAATACGCCCAATCCGTTAGATCCAAGAACTTCTTATCCTTCTGTACCTGTAAAGATGGAAGTATATGACGCTGAGACTGTAAAGCAGGACGATTATTGTCTTAACTTTTGCCCAGAAAATCGGCGAGCGTTTGAAAATACATTGGAGTATTACCAATTAATGAGTTGATGTTATACAAAAAATCATTAAGGGAGGAAAGGAAACAATGTTAAATCAAGTAGAAAGTCCTCGAAAAGTAGAAAATGCCGTATATAACACAATTGTTCCGGCTGGAACAGGGTGGATGCGTGAATTGCTTCCAGGTCAAGTGCTTCGGATCGTTGATTTAGAAGGAAATCAAGCGGTTGATACGCTATTTTTTGATTCGGAAAATCCGGAAGATCATTACAGTGCTGTAGCGACAATTACCGCTCAGAAAAACATTTATCTAACAACGGGATCTATATTACGTTCAGAGTCTGGAAAGGAATTGCTAAAAATCGTTGCTGATACATGTGGGAGACACGATACGCTAGGTGGGGCTTGCTCTGCTCAGAGCAATACGGTGCGTTATTCTCATGACACCTTATTTATGCATAACTGCCGTGATACATTTATGCTTCTTTTGGCTCAACATGGCGGAAACTATACCAAAAGAGACTTGGCGCCAAATGTGAACTTTTTTATGAATGTTCCTGTTACGCCGGAGGGGAATTTGGAATTTGCGGATGGAATTTCTGGTTCGGGACGGTATGTTGAACTGCTTGCTTTGCGCCGGACTATGGTATTGATAAGCAATTGTCCGCAATTAAACAATCCATGTAATGCTTATAATCCTACACCGATCCAGTTGCTAATTTGGAACAAATAAAAAATTATAAGAGAAAATGGGGGGATATGGATGTTTAAAAAAGTTCTCATTGCCAATCGTGGGGCTATCGCTGTTCGGATTGAGCGTACGTTGCGCAAGCTTGGTATTCCATCGGTGGCTGTATATACAAAAGCAGATCAAGACAGCCTCCATGTTGAATATGCTGACGAGGCCGTCCTCATCGGGGACGGTCCTCCAAAAGACAGCTATTTAAATGCCGATCTTATTTTAAAAACAGCAATAGAAACAGGAGCCGATGCCATTCATCCTGGATACGGATTTTTAAGTGAAAATGCAGAGTTTGCTCGTGCTTGCCAGCAACAAGGCATTACGTTTATCGGACCTAATCCAGAGCAAATCGAAATGTTCGGATTGAAACATTCAGCCCGTGAAATTGCCAAAAAAGCAGGAATCCCCCTGCTTTCGGGGACAGATCTCATTACAGAGGTTGAGGAAGCATTGCGTCAGGCGGATGCGATTGGCTATCCTGTTATTTTAAAAAGTACAGCTGGTGGCGGAGGCATTGGGATGCGCCTTTGCGAAAATGAAGATGATTTGCGCTCTGCCTTTGAAGCAGTGCGCCATCTTGCTGAAGTAAATTTTAAAGATAACGGCGTTTTTTTAGAAAAGTATATAAGAACAGCACGACATATTGAAGTTCAAATATTTGGAAATCGTTTTGGAGAGGTCGTGGCATTAGGTGAACGAGATTGTTCAATTCAGCGACGAAACCAAAAAGTGATTGAGGAGAGCCCTGCACCTAATTTGCCAGAGCAGGTAAGAAAAGAGATGTTAGAAGCAGCTGAACGTCTCGCGGCGGATGTCAATTATCGGAATGCCGGTACCGTTGAGTTTCTTTATGATCCTCAAACAGAAGAATTTTACTTTTTAGAAGTCAATACTCGCCTTCAAGTAGAACATGGGGTTACGGAAGAAGTATTAGGCATTGATTTAGTTGAATGGATGATTCTTGAAGCTGCTGATGAGTTGCGCCATTTGCCATCGTTAGTAAAACAACCTCAAGGGCATAGCATTCAAGTCCGTTTATATGCAGAAGATTGTTTCCATCAATTTCGTCCAAGCGCTGGCCAGATTGATCAAGTAATTTTTTCAGAAAAAGCGCGTGTTGAAACGTGGGTTAGAGACGGAGTGACGATCACAACACTTTATGACCCAATGGTAGCAAAAATCATTTCCCATGGAAAAAATAGAGATGAGGCTCTCAAAAAGTTGATTCAAGCATTAGAAGAGACACGATTATACGGAATTGCTACAAATCTTTCATATGTCAAGGCGGTTTTGAATGACAAAGAATTTCAAAAAGGCCATGTGTATACACGATATTTACATGATTTTTCTCATGTAGAACATGCATTAGAAGTATTGGACGGAGGAATGCAAACAACTGTCCAAGACTGGCCTGGGCGAATTGGCTACTGGAATGTCGGGGTGCCTCCATCTGGACCGATGGATTCGCTTTCGTTTCGTATTGGAAATAAATTGCTTGGCAACGATGAGGGAGCACCTGGTTTAGAGCTAACATTACGTGGAGGTTCATACCGCTTTCGAGATGATATATGGTTTTGCATTACTGGAGCGGATATGAAAGCAACGCTTGATGGCGTTCCTATTCCGATGTATAAGCCGATTTTAGCGAAAAGATGGCAAGTGCTTCAGTTTGGAGAAGCTGAGAAAGGAATGCGCACGTATTTGCTTGTTCGTGGAGGATTTGATATGCCTCGCATTCTAGGAAGTTCTTCTACATTTACACTTGGGGGATTCGGTGGGCATGGAGGACGTGCTTTGCGAACGGGAGATGTTCTTTCAGTTCGTACCGATTATAAATATCCACTCCATATAGAAGAACTTCCTGTCACAGCTAGACCAGCTTTTTCAAACACATGGACGATCGGTGTAATCCCAGGACCGCACTGTACAGAAGAATTTTTACATCCAGATTATCTTAAACAATTGACAGAAACAAAATGGGAAGTTCATTTTAACAGCTCACGTACAGGAGTTCGCCTTATTGGTCCTGCTCCTCAGTGGGCGCGCGAAGATGGAGGGGATGCCGGGCTCCATCCTTCGAATATTCACGACAATCCGTATGCAATCGGTACGCTTGATTTAACAGGAGACATGCCGATTCTTCTTGGACCCGACGGACCTAGCCTTGGGGGGTTTGTTTGCCCTGTGACAACAGCATCAGCTGAGTTATGGAAAATTGGGCAATTACGACCGAGCGATACGGTATGCTTTCAATTAATGACCCTTGATGAAGCAGAGACATTGCGAAAAGAAATGGAACATTATTTTCAGATGGTTGGAAATCATCAGGAAAGAGATACGATTACTGTTCCTGAATTACCAAAACAACGTGTGGACATTTCTTCAAATTATCCATTGCTTGCTTACGAAGAAAAGAACAGAAGGTTTCCAATTACGATCCGCTGTTGTGGGGATGAAAATTTGCTGATAGAGTATGGTGGACTGGAATTGAATGTTCTTTATCGTTTTCAAGTCCATGTGCTTATGCAAGCAATTCAGGAGAGTGGAAAGATTCCTTTTATTGATCTTACTCCTGGTATTCGATCGTTGCAAATTCATATCGATCCATCGCGAATATCAGTTAAAGAGGCGTGTCAATATGTTTTAGAATTGGATCGCACTTTGCCGCCTTTGGAATCGATTGAAGTGCCGTCACGAATTGTTCGTCTGCCGCTTTCTTGGGATGATCCAGCGGTAAGATTAGCAATAGAGCGTTATCAACAAAATGTTCGCCCGGATGCACCATGGTGTCCTAGCAATTTAGAATTTATTCGGAGAGTGAACGGTCTAGAGAGTATTGAAGATGTGAAACATATCGTATTTGCGGCCAACTATCTCGTTTTAGGGCTAGGAGATGTATATTTAGGTGCACCTGTAGCCATTCCGATTGATCCGCGGCATTGGCTTGTCACTACGAAATACAATCCAGCGCGGACATGGACCCCAGAAAATGCTGTAGGGATTGGTGGAACATATTTATGTGTATATGGTATGGAAGGCCCTGGGGGGTATCAACTTCTTGGGCGAACAGTACAAATGTGGAATAAGTTTCGTTCAACAAAAAATTTCGAATATGGAAAACATTGGCTTCTGCGCTTTTTTGATCAAATTCAGTTTTATCCGGTAGAGGCAGATGAACTTTTGCGTATTAGGGAAGATTTTTTGCGCGGTCGATTTGAAGTAGAAACGATTGAAACAACTTTTCGTTTGAAAGAATATCTTGATTTTCTTGAATCGATCAAAGACAGCGCCAAACGGTTCCGTGATCGGCAACAACAAGCGTTTTCTGAGGAGCGGGAACGTTGGAAAAAACTTGGTCTCGCAGAATGCGTGCAAGAACATCATACAAAACCAGCAGATCATGAAGTCGACCTTCCAGACGGAGCAGTAGCCGTACGCAGCTCGATGCAGGGAAGTGTATGGAAAGTGTTGGTTTCTTCTGGACAGTATGTTCGCAAAGGAGATGTATTGATTATCGAGGAAAGCATGAAAATGGAATGTCCTCAAGTATCTCCTTGTAATGGATACATTGCTTCTGTCCACGTTCGTTCAGGTGAAGAAGTGCAAGCAGGGCAGATCATTGTCAGCATTTTTGAAGAAGATGCGGAGGTGCCAATGGCATGAGTATTCCACGTTTATTGACAATTGGATGGTTGCGCCAGATGTATGAAAAAGGGGAGATTACGCCGAAAGAGGTGATTGATGCAATTATTCAACGAGCTCAAAAAGAATCAAATATGAATATTTGGATTACACCGCCTTCACTTGATTGGATAGAACCATTTTTGGATCAATTGAAATATAAAGATTTTAAGACGTCCCCTCTATGGGGAGTCCCTTTTGCCATTAAGGATAATATTGATTTGGCAGGAATTCCTACGACAGCCGGTTGTCCTGATTATGCTTACGTTCCTCCAGAGCATGCGTCAGTAGTTCAGAGACTGATTGATGCTGGGGCCATTCCGGTCGGCAAAACGAATTTGGATCAGTTTGCAACAGGACTTGTTGGGGTAAGAAGCCCTTATGGAGAAACTCATAACGCCTTTCGTCCAGAGTTAATAAGCGGTGGATCTAGTTCAGGTTCTGCTGTCGCTGTGGCCCGGGGACATGCCGCTTTTGCGCTCGGGACAGATACAGCTGGATCAGGGCGCGTGCCGGCTGCGTTAAATCGCCTTATTGGATTTAAGCCCAGCTGCGGAGCATGGCCGGTAAGAGGAGTAGTTCCTGCATGCGCTAGTCTTGATTGCGTAACGGTATTTGCTCATCATTTAGATGATATGTTACTAGTCGATTCGGTTGTAAGAGGGATAGATGAAAAAGATCCGTGGTCTAAGGAGATTCCATCTCCTGTGTTACAGCTTCCAAGCAAAATCTATCTACCACAAGGGACGCTTGACTTTTTCGGGCCATTTGCCAATGAATATAAGCATGCATGGGAGCGTGCTGTCATAAAATTGCAAACATTAGGGGTTCCTGTGGAATATATCGATATTCAGCCGTTTGCTAAAGCAGCTTCTTTGCTTTATGATGGTCCATTTGTTGCCGAACGTTGGGCTGATTTAGGGCCATTTATTGAGTCGCATCCGCAGTCTACATTCCCGGTGACAGAGCAAGTTTTGCGTTCCGGTTCGTCTTCTTATGATGCGGCATCGGTATTTCGAGCTTTGCACCAATTGCAGTCCATTAAATTAGACGTTCACAAACAGTTACAAAATGCTGTGTTCGTACTACCGACTTGTGGTGGAACATGGACGCGCGATCAAGTAAGAGAGGAACCGATTCGTACGAATAGCGATATGGGGCGTTATACCAATCATTGTAATTTATTAGATTTGTGTGCTGTTGCTGTACCTGCTGGCGATGCAGCCCTTGATCTCCCATTTGGAGTTACATTTTTTGCCCTCTCCGGACAAGAAGGGCTGATTTGCAGTGTTACCAATTTATTTTTATACGGCAACCAAGCACAGTTGCAATCGATTTTTTCTAAAGAGAACAAAGAAACAACATTAATTGCTGTTTGTGGTTTGCATATGAGAGGGTTTCCGTTGGAACAAGTAATGCACGAACATGGCGCGCGTTTTGTTTGTGAAGCGAGAACGGCAGCTAAATATCAACTCTTTCGTCTTCCGACTCAGCCGGCCAAACCGGGACTCATCAAAAAGCGAGAGGGAGGAAGTGCTATTCAATTAGAAATATGGGAAATGCCGATCGATCGATTTGGCGCTTTTGTGGCCTCTATTCCATCTCCGCTTAGCATAGGAAAAGTAGAGTTGGAAGACGGTTCTGAAGTGCCCGGTTTTATATGTGAGCCATATATTGTTGAAGAAGCTGAAGACATTACAACATTCGGGGGATGGAAAGGAATTGTCCATGAACAGGTATAATGCATCATTCAATCTGTCCGAAGAGACAGGATACTGAAGAAAGTTTTAATGAGGATGGTTGTCTGGACAAAGGCGAAGAAAGTTGATTCATCAATGGATGATGGAAGACGTTTCTCTCATCATCATCGCCTATGACATGGTATTAGTATTGCATGTACCATGTTGCCTCTGGACTTTAAACCAAAAAACACCGGTCCTTGTGATTAACTATACTATAATGATTAGAGGATATTATGTTCAGTATAAGAACATATATCCTCTTTTTTCATACATAATAGACCTATTATTTAGATGTTGAAAATATGGTCTATTATGTATAAAATAGGTAAAACATAATTTTTGTTTTTTAAAGAGGAAGGGGACATAGCCCACAGCGGGAGGGGTAGCGAGGTCTTTCGACCGAGCGTAAAAAAGAAAAGACTTTAGGTGGTATGAGTAAAATGTTTGTGGGAGAAAAGAAGACAGGTTCCTGATTTGGTATAATCAGGAACCCGTCCGATATGTAAGCAAAATAGATGAAAAACGGGCTCTCCTCCTGTAAGGTAGTAAGTGCGAAAAAAACAACCAAAGAAAGGAGTGGAGCCCATGCAGGATTATATCACAGATGGAGTCACATGGAAAGACATTGAACAGTTATTGTTTCGGCATATGCAAAAAGAATATGGTAAACTGCTTCAACAGGTGTTGGAGGACATCGATCACACATTAGCGGAAAAACGAGATAAAAAACGATACGCGCTCAAAGATAAGCGGGTGATATGGATGTAGACGATGTTTGGGGAATTGGAAGTCAAGCGGAACTATTACTTCGATCGGGAAAAACAGGGGTATGTCTGTTTGTTGGATGCTTTTCTTCAGTTTGATGGGGCACATGGAGTCAGTCCGTTGCTAGAAGAAACAGCGATTCATCTGGCAGTGACAGGTTCATCGTATCGACAAGCTGCTCAGTCCTTAGAAAAACTGGTGGGATATGCGTGCATGAGCCACGAAACAATTCGTCAGTTGATTGTCGAGGCTGAAGTCGTTGGACACCGCAAGATGGAGAAAAAAGGTCGGGTGTTTTTCATTGAAGCGGACGGGTTGTACGTCAAACGGCAACGAAGCCGCATGAAAGGAAAAAAAGAGAAAATCGTGACGATTCACCAAGGATGGGAGAAAAAACGGCAAACGGGTTTCTTTGGTGAACCGACGCTACTATGTTCATCAAACGAATGAGCCAATCTGGGAAGCTATCGAGAGCTTCTTAGTGAAAGAATATGGGTATGATCCACTAGAAGATTGGGTCGTCATCAATGGAGATGATGCCCCATGGATCACGGGTTGTCGTGAACATTTCGGAGATAGAGGGTACTTTCAGCTCGATCGGTTCCATGTGGCGAGAGAGATTCGGCAATTGTTCCGAGGTCATGCGAGATATCGGGCGATTCGAAAAACATTCGCGTCATGGGATGAAGAGGGAGTGTTGCGAGAACTCACAAGTGCCATCGGTACGCTAGAACATGAGGAGAAGGAAAAGCAACTCGAGGCGCTTGTTCGTCGAATCGAGGAGATGCCAGGATGTTTGCGTGACTATCGCGTATGGCTGAAGGAAAAAGGGATCGACACGACAAACATGAGGGCGATGGGCAGTGCGGAAGGAACGATGCATGTGTTTGCGAAGCGAAGCAAAAATGGTCGAAGTTGGAAGGACGCAGGGATTGAAGCGATGTTGCGAGCAATCGCCGCGATAAAAGATACGTTACTTATTCGGACACGCGATGGAGTGATGTGTTGCGTGGAAGAACGAGAAGAAACGAAACGAGAAGAGATCGTGAAAAAGGCACTGAAGCGCGTGCAAACGCAAATGGCAGAAGTGGTACGACATCATATCTCATACCTTTGCAATCTTCAGGGACACCGATTTACGAGGTATTGCAAGCATTGAAAGGTTTTTAAAAACACAGATATAGGCACATACCTACAGGATAAGAGCAGATAAAAGTGCTTACATGAAACAAGTCCATAAAACCATATATAACCAATAAAATCGGTCGAGAAAAAAATCTCCCACAAACTCTTGACTCAAACCTTTAGGTGGTGAAGGTCTATGAGGGTGCAAGAGGTTCTTTTAGAGAATAACAACAGGAGATACATATTGGTGGATGAGGAAGGATTGTAACTATTCACCCCGATAGTAGTATGTAGAGAAGCGCAACACAAATAGGACATCCCCTTGATTGAAAATGCCCTAAGTGGTAGAAAGAATACGATTGAGCGTGTCGCCTGTCAACAGAAGACATAACGAATCCCACACGTTTTTTTCGTGTTTCGCGAGTGTGGAAACGATGCTTCTTGTGATGCAAAACGACTGGGCGAATGTTTCTTCGCGAAACGTACCCGAAATGTTCTCTTTCACTTTGACCATGCGAAGATCGCGTTCGGCTTGGTTGTTGTCAAAGGGAACATGCACTTCACGTAAGAAACGCAGCGCTTCTTCCTTTCGTTTCTGAAGCCGTCGAACAAAAGCGAGTGCTTTTTTCGGAAGAGGCGTCATCGTTTCTAATCGGTGCTGTGCTTTCGCTAGGATGCGATCATACACTCGTTCCCATCGTTTCGCTTCTTCTTCGGAAAGCGCACCGTGATGAGCTTCGACGGCCTGTTTGGCGGCTAAAAGAAACGTCGTCATGCGCGATGCCCATGTATGCCCTTGTTCGATGAAGCCTTTTCACTCACGCAAATGATGGGCGTGACAAAGGGCATGGGTGGCTTGCGTGTATTTTGGATACGTACCGAAC
>NZ_LIOK01000028.1:0-13303 GCF_001418025.1 Anoxybacillus suryakundensis | reverse complement strand
CCGCTAACCAAATAGAAGCAAGCTTCTATTTGATCCGCTCGACTTGCATGTATTAGGCACGCCGCCAGCGTTCGTCCTGAGCCAGGATCAAACTCTCCATAGAAAAGTTATCCTTAGCTTTTACGCTGCTGTTTTGTTCAGTTTTCAAAGAACAACAAAGACGTGAATAATAGTACCACAAAAATAATCACTTGTCAACACCTTTTTATTATCAACAACGACATTTATTAATATATCATGAATGTATATATTCGTCAACAAAAAAATAAACGGATATGTCCGTTTATGAAATGACATATTGTTGAATAAAAATAAGTGATATAACACCAGGAATACCTAGAAACCCAGTAACCGTTACTGTAAACAAATTAATCGGTAAATGAATATTTAATACATCACCAACAACATTAATTAAAAAAATAAATAAAGCCCCAATCACTAGACGAGCGATTCCTTCCCCAATAAATCGAGTCAAGCGTATCGGAATACCAATAAGCAAAATAATAACAATAAGACTCACGATCGACACAATGACGACTGTTTCATTCATATTTTTCTCTCCTTCAATCTTTTTTATTTTTAAATATATGTTCATCTCTTTTCGGTATGACAAGCCTATATAAAAAGGGAAGGTGTATTATCCCTTCCCGATCGAAACTTTTCTTTTCTTCGCTTCTCGAAGGAGAAATAAGTATTTTGCCTCGGCAATTTTTAAGTCAAATATAACTTTTTCAGACGGCTCAACACTTTTTTCTATTAATTGCTTCTTTCCCATCCAATCATCACGATAACTTTGCAAACGTTCAATAAGCTGATCATTAAATTGTTTGCGTAACCACCCTTTTTTCTTCCAAAACACTACAATTCCCTTCTTCCTTCAAGAGCTTTTGATAACGTCACTTCATCCGCATATTCTAAATCACCACCAACCGGCAATCCATGAGCAATGCGCGTAATTTTAACACCTGTTGGCTTCAACAACCGTGAAATATACATGGCTGTTGCTTCACCTTCAATATTTGGATTCGTTGCTAAAATGACTTCTTGAACCGTTTCATCTTGAAGACGTCTAAGCAATTCAGCAATTTTAATATCCTCTGGACCGATTCCTTCCATAGGAGAAATCGCTCCATGTAACACATGGTACAACCCATTATATTCCTTCATTTTTTCCATAGCGATAACGTCTTTCGGATCTTGAACAACGCAAATAATCGAACGATCTCGTTTGTCGTCTTCACAAATATAACAAGGGTCTTTATCGGTAATATGACCACATGATGAACAATATGTTAAATTTCTTTTCGCATTTACAAGCGCTTTTGCGAAATCCAGTACTATGTCTTCTTTCATGTTTAGCACAAAAAACGCCAGACGGACGGCCGTTTTCGGACCGATGCCTGGCAATTTCATAAAACTGTCGATTAACTTCGATATTGGCTCTGGATAATACATACGAACCCCCTAGAATAACCCTGGTATGTTCAATCCTTTTGTAAACTGCCCCATTGTTTCTGCTGTTAATTCATCTACCTTTTTTAACGCATCATTTGTTGCAGCAAGCACTAAATCTTGCAACATGTCGATATCTTCTGGATCGACAACTTCCTCTTTAATTTTCACTTCTAAAATTTGCTTATGACCGTTAGCAATAACCGTCACCATTCCGCCTCCTGCTGTACCTTCAACTGTTTTTTCCGCTAATTCTGCTTGTGCTTTCTCCATATCTTTTTGCATTTTTTGCATTTGTTTCATCATTTTTTGCATATTTCCCATTCCACGCATCATGTTCATCATTCCTCCATTACTCTTTAATTTCGACTAAATTGTCACCAAACCATTTTTTCGCTTCGGAAATAAACGGATCTTCCTGTTCGTGTTGTTCACCCTCATTTGTTTGTTGACGAATGAACTGTCCGCGGATTTGAAACCATTCGCTTTCAGGAACAGGAATCGTGTCAAGCTTCTTTCCTGTCAACTCAAGTAATACTTGCTCTAAGTTGTCTTTAACATAGTTACTATTATCAGCAACCATCTTACAATGAATTTCATATTTAAATTTTAACACAAAAGCTGTGCTACTTGCTGCTACAGGCTCACTTTCTTGCAATAATGCCGCATGAGACACTTTATTTTGCTTTTTCAACAACTCGAGCACATGTCCCCAATTCCCTTTAACAAGGGACAAATGTTGATGCGTTGCTTGACGAAGTACTTCATGAATGCGCCCTACTGGTATTTTATAGTCTGTACGAATACTTTTTCCTGTTTTTTTCACCGATTCACTTGTTTCTGTAGCAGAGGGCTTCACACCAGTTTCCTTTAGTTTCGCTAATTCTTCTTCAAGTTGTTTCAACTTCTCCTCTAACACCGGAGAAATCGAAGTTTTAGTCACGCGCTCCTCTTCGTAACAAAGTTTCACAATTGCCACTTCCATATGAATGCGCGGGTGATTCGTTAGACGCATATCATGTTGACTTTTACTTAACAAATCGATTGCTTCATATATAAATGATGTTGGAACCATGTCAGAAAGCTCTCGAAAGCGCTCGTCAACAAGCACGCGATGCGTCACATCCTCGAGCTGTGGCGCTGCTTTATATAAAAGCATATCTCGATAATAGTAAATTAAATCTTCGACAAGACGATTCGGGTCTTTCCCTTGCTCCATTAAATCTTGAAAAAGACGTAACGCCTCAACCGTCTTTTTTTCATACATCGCGCCAATTAAATCTGCAATTTTTCGTTGCGAAACCGCACCTGTAACTGCTAACACATCTTCAAGCAAAACCCGATCATCACTAAAAGAAATGGCTTGATCAAGCAAACTTAAAGCGTCACGCATTCCGCCATCAGCAGCACGTGCAATCGCAAACAATGCTTCTTCCTCTACATCTATACCTTCTTCAGCGACAACGGTTTTTAAACGCGAAACAATGGACTTTAGCTCAATGCGCCGAAAATCAAAACGTTGGCATCGCGAAACGATCGTTAACGGAATTTTGTGTGGCTCTGTTGTCGCTAAAATGAAAATGACATGTTTCGGTGGTTCCTCTAATGTCTTTAATAACGCATTAAACGCACCAATGGATAACATATGCACTTCGTCAATAATATACACTTTATACGGTGCTGAGGTTGGGGCAAATTTCACCTTATCGCGAATATCACGAATTTCATCTACTCCATTATTTGATGCTGCGTCAATCTCTAACACATCCGAAATCGAACCGTTCATAATGCCTAAACAAGTCGGACATTCGTTGCATGGCTCTGCTGTTGGACGATGCTCGCAGTTTACCGCTTTAGCAAAAATTTTAGCTATACTTGTTTTCCCTGTCCCACGTGGACCTGAAAATAAATATGCATGTGAAATCTTTTGTTGAAGCAGGGCATTTTGCAACGTTTTTGTGACGTGTTCTTGACCGACAACATCTTTAAAGCTTTGTGGTCGAAAAACACGATATAAAGCTTTATAACTCACGAAACTGCCCTCCTCTTTGCTCGTATCTTATTCATTATATCATTAAAAAACACATGAAAAAAGCACTTGCCGTCTAAGCAAGTGCTTGTATCCTACCTATGTAAATTGCCGTGCACCTTCCGTCGACTAGCTGCCATAAACGTTACTAGAGTAGTTAGCTCAGTTCAGGCACCCCTGCGGCACATGGGATTGTCCGCTTACTGCTGCTTCCTTCCGGACCTGACAGGGTTCACGGATTCCCATTGCGCAGGACCCAAACGTCAACACCACTTACTCTAGGCAGACTCTACAGCAAACTAGCCTAAAGAAGGAATTCAGCCTCGCTAGAGCGGATTGCGAGTACAGGGCACCGCTACCTCCCCGCTTAGCACGGCAACGCGTTATCTCTAACGCAAGTATAAGTATATCTCTTTTTTATATAAATTGCAATGTTTACACAATGGAATTTAATCGGAATAAAAACTATTTTTTTCTTCTTTTTTTCGTTGACGCAATCGTCGAAAAAAATCACTTAGCATACGACCACATTGTTCAGCTAATACCCCACTAACCACTTCTGCTTGGTGATTAAATCGCTTCTCTTGCAATAAATTCATTAATGTTCCAGCACACCCTCCTTTTGGGTCACTCGCCCCGAACACAACTCGTTTTATGCGAGAAAGAACAATGGCCCCAGCACACATCGCACAAGGTTCTAACGTCACATACAACGTTGCTTGTTCTAGTCGCCATGTCCCTAGTTTTTTACATGCTTCATCAATAGCTAAAAGCTCCGCATGAGCAATCGACCGTTGATCCCGTTCGCGCAAATTATGAGCTCGCGCAATGATTTGATCGTTATATACAATAACAGCACCGATAGGCACTTCCCCGATTTCCTCCGCCTTTTTTGCTTCTTCAATTGCTAAATGCATGTAGTACTCATCATTTTTCATCTTTTGAAACTCCCGTACTTTTTATCATCTATAAAAGTATATCAAAACAAAAAAGCAACATACAGACTAATCATTTTATGTTAAAATAAATTTTGTCTGTCTACACAGACGGTTTCACCTAAAGGAGGTTACACAATGTCCCGCGTACCCTTTATTACTGTGGAAGGTCCAATTGGTGTTGGAAAAACATCATTAGCCAAGGTCATCTCAGCCCATTTTCAATATGAACTACTAAAAGAAATCGTTGATGAAAATCCTTTTTTAGGTAAATTTTATGAAAACATCGAAGAATGGAGTTTCCAAACAGAGATGTTTTTTCTATGTAATCGCTATAAACAGCTAGAAGATGTCGAGAAAAAGTTTTTAAACAATGGGAAACCGGTTGTAGCTGACTATCATATTTTCAAAAACTTAATCTTCGCTAAGCAAACGTTAAAAGGAAAGCAATACGAAAAGTATGTACGAATTTATGACATTTTAACAAACGACATGCCAAAACCAAATGTCGTCATTTATTTACACGCTTCATTACACACGTTGTTAGAGCGTATTGCTATGCGTGGTCGCGAATTCGAAAAAAACATTGACCCGAACTACTTAAAACAACTATCTCATGCTTATGAACAAGCAATGGAACAATTTGAACAAGCCCATCCTCACATTCCTGTATTGCGATTTAACGGCGATGAACTCGACTTCGTTCATCGTGATCAAGATCGATTTTATATTTTAAATGAACTACAATCTGTTCTTAAAAGGAGCTCAGAACAATGAACTTACGAGAAAAATACCATATTCCAAGCGATGCTGTCATTACCATTGCTGGAACGGTCGGTGTAGGAAAGTCGACGATGACAAAAGCGTTAGCTGATGCACTTCAATTTCGTACTTCTTTTGAAAAAGTAGACACAAACCCATATTTAGATAAATTTTATGCCGATTTTAAACGCTGGAGTTTTCATCTTCAAATTTATTTTCTTGCAGAACGATTTAAAGAACAAAAACGTATTTTCGAATACGGAGGAGGATTTGTTCAAGATCGTTCCATTTATGAAGATACAGGAATTTTTGCAAAAATGCATTTTGAAAAAGGAACAATGTCAAAAGTTGACTATGAAACGTATACAAGTTTATTTGAAGCGATGGTTATGACACCATATTTTCCTCATCCTGATTTACTTATTTATTTGGAAGGAAGTTTTGAGGAAATTATTAAACGTATTCGTGAACGCGGTCGCCCAATGGAACAGCAGACACCAATTGAATATTGGAAAGAAATGTATGAAAGATACGAAAAATGGATTAATAGCTTTAACGCTTGTCCTGTTTTGCGTATTAACATTAATGAATATGATATTATCAGTGATGCTCAATCAATCGAACCGATTGTCGCAAAAATTGGGTATATGATTGAACAATATCGTAAGTTAAAAAAATAAAGGATGCCTAGTTTAGGCATCCTCATTTTTTACATAAAACAAAAATTCGTTACATATTGTAACGAATTATTTCAATAAACAATCCCCATTTTATGCGCTGTGGTTTGTAAACATCCAAATGATGGCGGAGGAGGAGGGATTCGAACCCCCGCGCGCCTTTCGACGCCTCTCGGTTTTCAAGACCGACCCCTTCAGCCAGACTTGGGTACTCCTCCGTATCGACATGTATTAATTTATCATCATTATTATCCCATGTCAATACCTTTTATACAAAAAAGGGGAGCAATTTCTCCCCTTATGAAATCACTTCTTTGCCTCCCATGTACGGCCGAAGTACTTCCGGAATGACGATCGTTCCATCTTCTTGTTGGTAATTCTCCAAAATCGCCGCCACTGTTCTTCCAATCGCTAGACCAGATCCATTTAATGTATGTACATGTTCTGGTTTCGCTTTCGGATCACGGCGGAAACGAATATTTGCACGACGGGCTTGAAACGCCTCAAAATTGCTGCAAGAAGAAATTTCTCGGTATGTGCCATAGCTTGGTAACCATACTTCAATGTCATATTTTTTCGCAGCAGTAAAACCTAAATCGGCGGTACACATGCTCATCACACGATACGGCAAACCTAGTAGTTGCAAAATACGTTCTGCATCATTTGTTAGCTTTTCAAGTTCCTCATAAGAATCTTCTGGTTTGACGAATTTAACAAGTTCTACTTTATTGAACTGATGTTGACGAATTAATCCACGCGTATCTCTTCCTGCTGAACCAGCTTCTGAACGGAAACATGCACTATAAGCGGCATATTTAATCGGTAAATCATCTACTGATAAAATTTCATCACGATGTAAGTTTGTTACAGGGACTTCTGCTGTTGGAATTAAAAAGTAATCTTCGCTTTCGATACGAAATGCATCCTCCTCAAACTTTGGAAGCTGTCCCGTTCCTGTCATGCTCGCCCGATTGACAATGTACGGTGGTAAAACTTCTTCATATCCGTGTTGTTCAACATGTACATCTAACATAAAGTTAATTAATGCACGTTCTAAGCGCGCCCCAAGTCCTTTATAAAATACAAATCGACTTCCTGTTACTTTCGCCGCACGTTCAAAGTCTAAAATCCCAAGTCGATCAGCAATTTCCCAATGTGGTTTCGGTTCAAAAGAAAATGAACGCGGTTCACCCCATTTGCGAATTTCTACATTATCATCTTCTGATTCACCAATTGGGACAGATTCATGCGGAACATTTGGAATCGATAAAAGTAGCGTTTCAAGCTGTTGTTCCACTTCCCGCAATTCATCGTCAAGCACTTTAATACGATCACCAACTTGGCGCATTTCAGCAATGAGATGATCTGCATCTTTTTTTTCACGCTTTAATAAAGCAATTTGTTGCGACACATCGTTTCGCTTATTTTTTAATTCTTCCGCTTGTGCAATTAGTTCTCGACGACGACGATCGAGTTGCTCAAATCGTTCAAAATCCGCTAAATCCTCACCACGATGTTGAAGCTTTTGTTTTACTTCTTCAAAATGGGTACGTAAAAATTTTAAGTCTAACATCAACATGGCCTCCCTTTATTTTGATTAATGAAATAAAAAACTCTCGTCCCGAAAGAAAGGGACGAGAGTGCTCCCGCGTTGCCACCCTAGTTGAAGACATACGTCTTCCACTCGAGAGATATAACGGTTCTCACCGGAAATGCCTACTGACTTAACGCGTTCAGCATTTCGCTCCAGGATGGATTCACAAGTCATTCCTGCCGATTCACACCGTCCACCGGCTCTCTGAAAGGAAGAGGGCTTGCTACTAGTTCCTGTCATCGCTTTTTCTTCATATCATTTTCTTGGAAATAATGTACTATAAGTTTAAACAAAATGCAACTCGTTTATTCCTTTGTCTCTTTCACCATATGGATAAAGTATTGCGTCATACGATGGTCATCTGTTAATTCTGGGTGAAACGAACATCCTAAAAATTGTCCTTGTCTTGCCGCGACAATGCGACCCTCATACGTCGCGAGCACGTCAACATCGCCCCCTACAGATACAATGTGCGGAGCGCGAATAAATACACCAATAAAATCGTCGGCAACACCTTTAATTGCTAAAGATGCTTCAAAACTTTCACGTTGACGACCAAACGAGTTGCGCTCAACCGTAATATCCATTAAACCAAGGTGTGGCTCATCATAACCAACAATTTTTTTAGCTAAAATGATTAAGCCAGCACACGTTCCAAACATCGGCTTCCCTTCGCTTGCAAATTGCTTCAGTGGTTCAATAAATCCATATTTATCCATCAAGCGACGCATGGTCGTGCTTTCCCCGCCTGGAATAATGAGGCCGTCAATATGTGCAAGTTGTTCTACTTTTTTAACAACAACAGCTTCTACACCACACGCTTCAATTGAACGTACATGTTCACGTACAGCCCCTTGTAACCCTAGTACTCCTATTCTCACCATATTCATTGCTCCTTTACATTACCATCCGCGTTCTTGCATTCGTTGTTCAGGAAGCAACGAAGAAATATCAATCCCTTTCATCGCTCCACCTAATCCTTTCGATAAGTGAGCAATTAATTCGTAATCTTCATAATGAGTTGTAGCCTCTACGATAGCACGTGCATATTTTTCAGGGTTTTCTGATTTGAAAATACCTGAACCGACAAATACACCATCAGCACCTAAATGCATCATCAACGCTGCATCGGCTGGTGTCGCGACACCACCAGCTGCGAAGTTAACGACAGGAAGACGACCAAGGCGTTTAATCTCTAATAGTACCTCAAACGGAGCACCTAAGTTTTTCGCCTCTGTCATTAATTCGTCTTCGCTCATGCTGACGACTTTGCGCACTTGCGCGTTTACTTTACGCATATGGCGAACTGCTTCGACAATATTCCCTGTACCCGGTTCACCTTTCGTACGAAGCATGGAGGCACCTTCAGCAATACGACGAGCTGCTTCACCTAAATCACGACAACCGCATACAAACGGCACAGTAAATTGACGTTTATCGATATGAAACTCTTCGTCTGCTGGCGTTAATACTTCACTCTCATCAATATAGTCTACGCCGAGCGCCTCTAATACACGCGCTTCCACATAGTGACCGATACGCGCTTTCGCCATCACTGGAATAGATACTGCCTTCATCACTTCTTCAATTACAGTTGGATCAGCCATGCGAGCAACGCCACCAGCTGCACGAATATCAGCTGGAACGCGCTCAAGAGCCATCACAGCGACTGCACCTGCTGCTTCTGCAATTTTTGCTTGTTCTGCGTTCACAACGTCCATAATGACGCCACCTTTTTGCATTTCCGCCATCCCGCGTTTTACACGTTCTGTACCTGTAACCGCCACCGTTCATTCCTCCCATTATGTATATCGTTATTGTGATATTGTACTGAAAAATAAGTTTCACGACAACTATTCATCACTTCAGTACACTATCCATATTCTAGCATACGTTTTTACTAGGTAAAAGTGTAGAAACACTAGCTACATTTTTTTATTTTAACTCAATTTTTTAAAAAATCACAATAAAAATTTTAAAGCTCTCTAAAAAGAGAGCTTTAAAACAACCCTTTGATTGCGTTTGAAGCACCGTGCCAAATGTCGCTAAACAGTTCGCCAATGGCGCGCATCGCTAAAACAAAGCCATTTGCTTTCTCTACAGCTTGTTTTGTTACGACGTCAACTTGTGCTGCCTTTTCCCCTTCTTTCGTTAAATATCCGTAGTCTGTTCCTTCATATTTCACATACATATACCCGACTTTTTGACCTTTTTTCACAGGAGCTGTTAACGTTTCTTTTTCAATGACAACAACAGGCTTATATTTTTTTTCTTCCCCGCGCTTGATGACAAGCGACAATGGTTGTTTTGTTGCAATCGCAACTTCTTTTTCTTTTCCTTTTTTTACAGTTATCGTTTTATATTTTTTCGTCGTATAGCCTTTTGGATATAATTGTTGTACAGTATAGTTGCTAAACGCATAGTCTAACATTTTTCTCGTCTGTTCAAAACGTGATAAATGCGTACCTTTGCCGTTCGTTTTGGCATTCATGACAACGGTGATAAAACGCATGCCATTTCGCTCTGCTGTACCTGTAAAGCAATACCCCGCAAACTCTGTATATCCCGTTTTAATACCATCTACACCTTCATATGCTGCGACAAGTCCTGGGAGCATCCAGTTCCAGTTATCCATTTTAATTTGGTCATCTGTTCCTTCTCGGAAATACTTTCGAGGAATGCTTGCCGTTTCTAAAATTTCCGGGAACTCGTGATATAAATGATATGCTAATGTTGCCACAGCACGAGCAGACATCACGTTTTCGTCGTTATCTCCACTCCCTGCTGGGTGCAGTCCTCCTAAATCTTTGTTATTTAGTCCAGTTGCATTCACAAACTTATAATCTTTTAATCCTAACTCTTTAGCTTTTTCATTCATCATCTTCACGAAATTCGTTTCCGAACCACCAACAATTTCTGCAATTGCAACCGTCGCTCCGTTGGCTGAGTAGATAGCCATCGCCTCATACAGTTCACGTACTGTATATTTTCCGTCTTTTCTCAACGGAACGTTCGATAAGTCTCGCTTTTGCGAAATTTGATATACATACTCACTTACTGTGTATTCTTGATCCCATTTGACGCGTCCTTCATGAATCGCTTCTAGCAACAAGTATTCCGTCATCATTTTTGTCATACTAGCAATTCCTAAAACCGCATCAATATTTTTTTGATATAAAATTTTTCCCGTTTCCGCTTCAACAAGAATAGCAGCATCGGCTTCAATATTGAGCACGTCTTCTTCCGCCTTTGTATTTTGTGGTAACGTCACCAGAAATAAGAACATTGCTACAATGGAAATGATGAAGCTCTTGTACCATGTTTTCACGCTCAAACCCTCCAACTCTGTTTTACATAACCGTTATTTTAGCATACTCTTGTAAAAAAAAATAGACAGAGGAATCTTCCACCTCCATCTATTTGTTTACTAGATGAGCGAGTAGTTCGGAGCTTCTTTCGTAATGTGAACATCATGTGGATGGCTTTCTCTTAATCCTGCTCCCGTCATGCGTACAAATTGAGTTTTTTCTCGCAATTCTTCTAAGTTTTTCGTTCCACAATAGCCCATTCCCGCACGCAATCCACCAACAAGTTGATAAATCGTATCGGCAAGTGGCCCTTTATAAGGTACACGTCCTTCAATGCCTTCTGGAACAAATTTTTTATTATCTTCTTGGAAGTAACGATCTTTACTTCCTCTTTCCATCGCTCCAACTGATCCCATGCCACGATATACTTTAAATCGTCTACCTTGATAAATTTCTGTTTCTCCTGGGCTTTCAGACACACCCGCCAGTAGACTACCAAGCATAACTGCATGTCCTCCAGCTGCTAAAGCTTTTACAATGTCACCAGAATATTTAATTCCTCCATCAGCAATGATTGAAACACCGTATTTTCGCGCTTCTGTTGCACAGTCGTAAATGGCCGTAATTTGAGGCACGCCAACACCTGCGACAACCCGTGTCGTACAAATGGATCCTGGGCCAATACCGACTTTAATGATATTTGCTCCTGCTTCAATTAAATCCTTTGTCGCCTCTGCTGTCGCGACATTTCCTGCAATAATGTTTAATGTTGGATAAGTGTCGCGAATTTTCCGCACCGTTTCAAGCACTCCTTTTGAGTGACCGTGAGCTGTGTCAACTACTATGACGTCAACATTTGCTTCAACAAGCTTTTTCACGCGCAACATCGTATCTGCCGTAACCCCGACAGCCGCTCCGACAAGAAGACGTCCTTTGTCGTCTTTTGCTGCGTTTGGGAATTCAATAACTTTTTCAATATCTTTAATAGTAATCAGTCCTTTTAACACACCTTGATCGTCAACGAGAGGGAGTTTTTCAATTTTGTATTTTTGTAAAATTTTCTCAGCTTCTGCTAATGTCGTTCCCACAGGGGCTGTAATCAAGTTCTCTTTTGTCATCACATCAGAAATTTTCATTGAGTAATCTTGAATAAAGCGCAAATCACGATTCGTAATAATTCCAACAAGTTTTTGTTCATCAGTATTATTCACGATCGGAACGCCTGAAATACGATATTTACTCATTAAATGTTCTGCATCATATACTTGATGTTCAGGGGTTAAAAAGAATGGATCTGTAATTACCCCGCTTTCTGACCGTTTCACTTTATCAACTTGTTCCGCTTGTTGTTCAATTGACATGTTTTTATGGATAATTCCTAATCCTCCTTGGCGCGCCATCGCAATCGCCATTTCCGCCTCTGTTACTGTATCCATTCCCGCACTAATAATCGGGATGTTCAATTTTAACGTTTTACTTAGCTCAACCGTTAGATCGACATCGCGAGGCAACACTTCTGACTTCGCTGGAATTAAGAGAACATCATCAAACGTCAATCCTTCTTTCGCAAATTTCGTTTCCCACATTGTTTTTTCCCCCTCACTTTGGAAATATTAATTAGTAGAGTATCAACTTCGCTTTTTTCTGTCAAGAAAACATAAAAATGTTAGATAATTCGATCAATTAAACAAGGAGAGCGTACGATGTGGGAAGTATTTTATTCATCAAATTTTGTACATCAATTTTTACTTGAACGCTACAAACGGGAAGGAAGGGAAGATGCAGAAAAGAAAAGTTATGATAATTGTTATCCATTTATGTACTACTTACAGCATGGAAAAAAATTTTATGACACAGCCCGTCAAGCACCATTAGCCATTAAACCTGTTTTATTATTTTATGGGAATGTCCAACTTCTTAAAGCATGTTTATTAACGATTCATGCTGACTATCCTGAATCCTCAACCGTTTTAGCACACGGAGTATCAACGAGGAAAAGGAAAAAACAAAACTATGATTTTTTTAAAGACGAAGTAAAAATTCAAAAACACGGTTTGTTTACTTATTTTTCTGAAAAAATGTTTCATGTGAAACATGCATATGGGGAAAAATTTTGCATGAAACAGTTGTTAGAACAAATAGAAGAACTAACTCCTTTATTTCATCTATATTTTAAACAAACAAATGTACAAAATAAGGGTATTCATGAAATCATTGCCCATTATTTATTGCTATACAATTTAAGTATGATTTGCCGTTATGAAACGGAATGGTGGTACGATCTCCTTCATAGTTATTCAAATGATGCATATCCTTTTATTGTGCAGTTTTTAGAAGTAACTGAACATAAAATACCGCTATATTTGTATCATTATTTATTAGACAGCAAAAAAGACCAAGACTAAATTGTCTTGGTCTTTCTATTTGCCCGGCAACGCCCTACTCTCGCAGGCGGTGTCCCGCCAACTACCATCGGCGCTGGAGAGCTTAACTTCCGTGTTCGGGATGGGAACGGGTGTGACCTCTCCGCCATCGTCACCGAGCAA
>NZ_LIOK01000027.1:0-14546 GCF_001418025.1 Anoxybacillus suryakundensis | reverse complement strand
TAAGCGTGAAGCCCCCCTCAAGATGAGATTTCCCATCGCGTCAAGCGAGTAAGATCCCTTGAAGATGACAAGGTAGATAGGTCCGAGGTGGAAGCGTGGCGACACGTGCAGCTGACGGATACTAATCGATCGAGGACTTAACTAAACACATAAGAAAAGCGTAGGCGACTGCTTAACCTGTTATCTAGTTTTGAAGGAATCATCCTTCACGCCTAAAAAGGCGAAACGAAAAAGCATGTTTGCTCGGTGACGATGGCGGAGAGGTCACACCCGTTCCCATCCCGAACACGGAAGTTAAGCTCTCCAGCGCCGATGGTAGTTGGCGGGACACCGCCTGCGAGAGTAGGACGTTGCCGGGCATTATTATGTTTATTTTCTATTGCCGCGGGGTGGAGCAGCCAGGTAGCTCGTCGGGCTCATAACCCGAAGGTCGCAGGTTCAAATCCTGCCCCCGCAACCAATGAAACGAAACAACGAAACGGTGTAAGTTTCGTATTTTTTTATGCCTTTTTTGCGTTATGATTTGTTTTCGTGTACACTTATATGTGTAGCATTTCCTTAGGAGAGTGATCCTAAGGTCTTTTTTGTATATTGATTTTATTCAATTAGGGGAATGAACGATGAAAACATATGAATATGTATCACATCATCCTGAAGATACGTTAGCATTAGCGATGAAACTTGCTCGATATGTTCAACCTAAAGACGTTATTACGTTAGAAGGTGATTTGGGAGCAGGAAAAACAACGTTTACAAAAGGATTAGCAAAAGGTTTAGGAATTGACCGTAATGTGAACAGCCCAACTTTCACTATTATAAAGCAGTATGAAGGGCGCTTACCTTTGTATCATATGGATGTATATCGTTTAGATGAAAGCGAAGAAGATTTAGGGTTTGATGAATATTTTTTTGGTGATGGTGTAACAGTTGTCGAATGGGCACATTTAATTGAACCATATTTGCCATCTGAGCGTTTACATATTACGATTCACCATGCGGATGGAGAAAATCGAATCATTCGTTTTTCACCGATTGGTGAACGTTATAAACAGCTATGTAAGGAGATTTTTAGTGATGAAAGTGTTAGCCATTGATACATCTACATTTGTTATGGGGATCGCTATCGTTGATGGACAAGTCGTTAAAGGCGAAATGATTACGAATTTGAAAAAAAATCATTCGATACGAGTAATGCCTGCGATTGAGGCGCTTCTTCAAGAATGTGAGGTAAGCCCTCAAGATCTTGCCCGTATTGTTGTTGCGAAAGGACCTGGATCATACACAGGTGTTCGCATTGGTGTGACGATTGCTAAAACGCTGGCTTGGACGCTAAACATTCCGCTTGTCGGTATATCGAGTTTAGAAGTGATGGCAGCAAATGCGAAGTATTTTGATGGGCTTATTGTTCCATTAATGGACGCTCGGCGTGGACAAATTTATACAGGTCTTTATAAAGCTGAAGGGGGCAACATTCAATCCATTGTAGCTGATCAAGTTATTTTGGCGACAGATTGGGCAAATGAATTAAAATCGTACAATGAACCAATTTTATTAGTTGGAAATGATAGTGTGCTACACGAAGCAGTGTTTGTTGAAGCGCTAGGTCGTTCTGTCCAATTAGCCTCAGCGACCCTTCACAATCCGCGCCCAAGCGAACTTGCATGGTTAGGAATGAATCGTCAACCAGAAGATGTTCATACATTTGTCCCAAACTATATTCGTTTAGCAGAGGCCGAAGCGAATTGGCTTGCTCGTCAACAAGAAAGGGCGGAAGGTTAAGTGAATGTTTTTTTTCGCTTTATGACGCTTCAAGATCTTGATCGTATTATGGAAATTGAGCAATGTTCATTTACACTTCCGTGGAGCCGTTCTTCCTTTTATCAAGAATTGACAAACAATCCGTATGCTCGTTATATTGTGATGGAGTATGATGGACAAATTATCGGTTATTGTGGTATGTGGCTGGTCATGGATGAGGCACATATTACAAACATTGCGGTATTGCCGAAGTTTCGTGGCAAAAAGTTAGGAGAAGCACTGATGAAACAGGCGATGGAGTTGGCAAAAAAAGAAGGAGCGCAAACAATGACGTTAGAAGTGCGAGTATCGAACATCGTTGCACAATCATTGTATCGGAAACTCGGTTTTTTAAATGGAGGTATTCGTAAACGATACTATTCGGATAATCAAGAAGATGCATTAGTCATGTGGGTGAGATTATGAGTAAAAAGGATATATTTGTACTTGGAATTGAAACAAGTTGCGATGAAACAGCTGCAGCCATTGTGAAAAACGGACGTGAAATTGTAGCTAACGTTGTCGCTTCACAAATGGAAAGTCACCAGCGATTTGGAGGAGTTGTTCCTGAAATTGCCTCACGTCATCATGTTGAACAAATGACGCTCGTGTTAGAAGAAACGATGAGGCGAGCAAATATGGATGTGAGCGAGCTCGATGCCATTGCGGTGACAGAAGGTCCAGGATTAGTAGGTGCGCTATTAATCGGCGTAAATGCAGCGAAAGCATTAGCTTTTGCACATCGCATTCCTCTTGTTAATGTGCATCATATCGCAGGACATATTTATGCGAATCAGCTTGTACAAGAAATGAAATTTCCACTTTTAGCCCTTGTTGTATCAGGAGGTCATACGGAACTCGTTTACATGAAGGAGCATGGTGTATTTGAAGTGATTGGCGAGACGCGCGATGATGCGGCAGGGGAAGCGTATGACAAAGTTGCCCGAGCGTTACAACTACCTTATCCGGGAGGACCCCACATTGATCGCTTAGCGAAACAGGGAAAACCAACTATTGATTTACCGCGCGCATGGCTTGAAGAAGGTTCATATGATTTTAGTTTTAGCGGATTAAAATCAGCGGTTATTAATGCGTTGCACAATGCAAAACAGCGTGGAGAGACGATTCGTCCTGAAGATATGGCAGCAAGTTTTCAGGCAAGTGTTGTTGAGGTGTTAGTTGAAAAAACAATTCAAGCAGCTACGCATTACAACGTGAAACAAATATTGCTAGCTGGCGGTGTGGCAGCAAATGAAGGACTGCGTACGCAATTACAAAAACAAATGAAGCAGCTGCCTGAAGTCGAGTTAGTTATCCCGCCGTTGTCGCTTTGCACAGATAATGCGGCGATGATTGCGGCAGCGGGGACGGTATTATTTCAACAAGGAAAGCGAGCGACAATGGCGTTAAATGCCAGCCCAAGTTTACTGTTATAGCAAGTGGGTGTCCCGGACGTAACGGGGCACCCTTTCTTATAATCGTATAAATTTCCTAGAAGAAAAACGGCACTCTTTTTTGTGGATTATTTTATCCACATATATGTGAATAATGTGGAAAACGTTGATTGTATGTTATTTTATCATAACGAGTTAACCACAATGATATATGTGGATTTTTTAAATTTTTTGTGGATAATGTGGAAAAATCGGTGAATAACTTATATTTAGGTGTTTTTTCTGTGGATATATTTGTGTAAAAAATGAGCTAGTCCACAAATAGGGCTAGCTCATTATTATTGTTGTAAAAGTTCCCATTGTTCAAATAGTTCGTCGAATTTTTTCTTTAGTTCTTCGATCTTTGCTTGAGTATCCCGAGCTTTTTCATAGTCGTTGTAACAGGAAGGATCATATAATTGTTGTTCATACGTAGCGATTTGTTGCTCCAGTTGCTCCATTTCCATTTCTAGCTGTTCGATTTTTCGTTGTCGTTGCCGTTCAAGCTTTTTTCGTTCTTTTTCTTCTTCATATGAACGCTTTAGTGAAGAGCGTTCTTCTGTTATTGTCTTTTGATTGATTTGTCCAAGCTCAAGCAGTTCTGCTTTTTTTGCTACGTAATAATCATAGTCTCCTAAGTATTCGATAAGTCCATCTGTGGATAACTCATATATTTTGGTTGCGATTCTGTTAATAAAATAACGGTCATGAGAGACGAATATAATGGTCCCAGGATATTCAATGAGTGCTTGTTCTAGCACTTCTTTGCTATCTAAATCCAAATGGTTTGTCGGCTCGTCTAAAACTAATACGTTCGCTTTTTTCATCATTAGCTTAGCGAGAGCGAGCCGCGCTTTTTCCCCGCCGCTTAATGTCTGAACAGACTTCAATACGTCGTCACCAGAGAATAAAAAGTTTCCGAGAATGGTCCGAATTTCTTTCTCTGTTTTTAATCGATCTTCATCCCACAGCTCGTCGATGACGCGTTTATTAGATGTTAATTCCGCTTGTTCTTGATCATAATAGCCGACCTGGACGTTTGTTCCGTAACGCAGCTCCCCTTGTTTTATAGGAAGTCGTTTGACGATCGTTTTTAAAAGAGTTGATTTGCCAATTCCATTTGGTCCAATTAATGCGATACTATCCCCGCGAGTGATGCGAAACGAAAGATTTTTTGCGATGATGTGATCGTAACCGATCGCTAGATCGTTAGCTGTTAGCACATCATTTCCGCTTGGGCGTTCAATCTCGAAACGAAACGATGCCGATTTTTCATCACCGAGCGGTTTTTCGATGATGTTCATTTTTTCTAATTGTTTTCTGCGGCTTTGTGCTCGCTTTGTTGTTGAGGCGCGAGCGATATTTCGTTGAATAAAATCTTTTAATTTTGTGATTTCCTCTTGTTGTTTTTCATACAGTTTTAGTTGTTGTTCGAACTGTTCCGCGCGTTGTTGTAAGTAGCTTGTATAGTTGCCGACATATTTTTTTATTTTTGTGCGCGACAATTCGTACACTTGTGTGACGATTTGATCAAGAAAATAGCGGTCGTGCGAGACGATGAGAATGGCTCCTGTATAGTTTTTTAAATACTGTTCAAGCCATTGTAATGTTTCCATATCTAAATGGTTCGTTGGTTCGTCTAAAATAAGTAAATTTGGCTTAGTCAGAAGTAGTTTTCCTAGCGCTAGTCTCGTCCGCTGTCCGCCGCTTAATGTTGATACTTTTGTTGTATAATCGTACTGGGAAAAGCGAAGGCCATGAAGAACAGAACGAATATCTGCTTCATATTGATAACCGCCTTTTTCCTTAAATTCCGTTTGTAAACGATCATATTGTTCTAATAGTCTTTCGTAGTCAGCATCATGCAAGCTCATTTGTTGTTCTAGTTCACGCAATTGCTTTTCCATTTGTTGAAGCGGGGCAAAAACATCGAGCATTTCGTCCCAAATAGAGCGATGAGCTTGCAAACCTGTATATTGATCTAAGTAGCCGATTGTCACATGTTTTGGCTTTATAATTTCACCTGTATCGTATGACAATTGCCCAGTAATGATTTTTAATAATGTTGATTTTCCTGCACCGTTTCTCCCAACTAGAGCAATGCGATCTTTTTCTTGTATTTCAAGTTTTATGTCTGATAAAACTTGTTCAGCCCCATATGATTTGGATAGTTGGTTTATTTGTAAAATGATCATCATTTCTCACCTCAATCTTCTTTTGATAGTGTAACGCACTTTCTTCATGTTCGGCAATACTAGTGTGTGAATAACAAATTTGACAAAAATAATAATAAAGGGTACAAAGGAAAGACAGAATGAAAAAAATAGTGTATAGTTTAAAAGTGGAGAGAACTTTTTCGATGTATAGGAGAGAAAAATGAAAGCGCTAACTATTTGTGAAAGGAAATGTGGGGGATTGACTCGTGAACAATGAACAACCAAAAATTCCGCAGGCGACCGCAAAGCGACTACCGTTGTATTATCGTTTTTTGAAAAACTTGCATGCATCAGGAAAGCAGCGTGTATCTTCAGCGGAGTTAAGTGAAGCTGTAAAAGTCGATTCAGCAACGATTCGCCGTGATTTTTCATACTTTGGTGCGCTTGGAAAAAAAGGATACGGATATAATGTGAATTATTTGTTGTCTTTTTTCCGTAAAACGTTAGATCAAGATGAAACGACAGAAGTCGCGTTATTTGGAGTCGGTAATTTAGGGACGGCATTTTTGAACTACAATTTTAGCAAAAACAATAATACGAAAATTGTGATGGCGTTCGATGTAGATCCAGATAAAGTCGGAACAGAAGTCGGAGGAGTTCCAGTTTATCATTTAAATGAATTGGAAGAAAAACTCGGTGGAATTACGGTAGCGATTTTAACTGTTCCTGCTCAGGTTGCTCAGCCGATTACTGACCGACTTGTTCAAAAAGGCATTAAAGGAATTTTAAACTTTACGCCTGCTCGTCTGCATGTGCCAGAGCACATTCGTGTTCATCATATTGATTTAGCGGTCGAATTGCAGTCACTCGTTTACTTTTTAAAACATTACGGAAATGAGTAAACCTCCCGTTTATGAGCGGGAGGTTTTTTTTAATAAAGAGCGAATCGCTGTGCCAAAATCAAATGTTGCAATTAGGATGAATAACATCGTCGTTACATCCCAAATACCATCATCGGCACTATCCACAGCAAAATAAGTAAATAAAATGCCCATGAGAAAATAAAACAACGGTTCAGATTTCATGAAAACAGCCTCCAAATCACGAATTGCATTTGTTCTGCTTCGCGCATCATTTTTTCAATTTCTTCAGCGAATAATGTTTGAATGGCGACGACAAAGGTGTTCATGAGCACATGGGCCACAATGGGTACGAGAATACGTTTTGTTTTGACATATAAGAACGCAAATACAAATCCCATTGTTGCATAAAGAAGCAAATGCTCGAATTCTAAATGAACAACAGCAAATAAAAGTGAACTGACAAGGGCTGATAAAAGAAAGTTATATTTTTCATACAACGTCCCAAAAATAATTTTTCGAAAGATGATTTCTTCTAAGATTGGTCCAACGATCGAAGTGACAAGCATAAGTGCTGGTGTGAGCTTTACCATTTCGACGATGCGTCGTGTGTTTTCGGATCCCATTTCGACACCAAAGAGGTGTACTTCGATGTTTGCTGCAATGCCTTGAGCGAAAAGAGCGAGCAAAAACCCCCCAATTGCCCAAAAGATCGACGTTCCAATTGATGCTTGATGGCGATCGTACGAATACTTCATATCTTCTTTCATGAAATAAAGAACGAAAAAAAGAGCAATCGAAAAACTAATAACAGCCCAATAACCAGAGGCGATCGAAAAAGCTACTTCTTTATTTGATGCGTTAATAAATCCGCTATGTGCGAGCAAAGGAACGCCAACTAAACTGGATAGTTGCATAGCAATGTATGTAATGATGACAAACCAATATTGCTTTTTCACATGTTCAACCCCTTTTTGCAAAATGAGTACTTTTTCATTTTACCATATTTTTTGTATGAATTTCGAAAGGAAAGACATAATGAAAAAGGGAAACATTTAGTGAAAAATTTTTAACTTCCTACTTGCAAAATTGAAAAAAGTTCATTAATATAATAAGTGTGTTAGCACTCAATAATAACGAGTGCTAATAACGGAACGAAAATCTAATTAAGGAGGTCGTTTGCCGTGTTGAAGCCACTAGGTGATCGCATTGTTATTGAATTAATCCAAACTGAAGAGAAAACAGCGAGCGGAATTGTTTTACCAGACACAGCGAAAGAAAAACCACAAGAAGGAAAAGTTGTTGCAGTTGGTTCAGGCCGTGTTCTTGACAATGGTGAGCGTGTAGCTCCAGAAGTGAGCGTTGGTGACCGCATCATCTTCTCAAAATATGCGGGTACAGAAGTGAAATATGATGGAAAAGAGTACTTAATCTTACGTGAAAGCGACATTTTAGCTGTGATTGGTTAATCGTTCGCCTGATAACATATAAAGCATACAAAAATACTTAACAAAAATGATTATCAAGGGGGTAAGATGTATGGCAAAAGAAATTAAATTCAGCGAAGAAGCTCGTCGTGCGATGTTACGCGGTGTAGATAAATTAGCTGATGCAGTAAAAGTAACATTAGGTCCAAAAGGTCGTAACGTTGTATTAGAGAAAAAATTTGGTTCGCCACTCATTACAAATGACGGTGTAACAATCGCGAAAGAAATTGAATTAGAAGATCCGTTTGAAAATATGGGTGCGAAGCTTGTTGCGGAAGTAGCAAGCAAAACAAACGATGTTGCTGGTGACGGTACAACAACAGCGACTGTATTAGCACAAGCGATGATTCGTGAAGGTTTGAAAAACGTAACAGCTGGTGCGAACCCAATGGGCATTCGCAAAGGTATTGAAAAAGCTGTTGCTGTTGCAGTAGAAGAATTAAAAGCGATCTCTAAACCAATTGAAGGCAAAGACTCAATCGCTCAAGTTGCAGCGATTTCTGCGGCTGACGAAGAAGTTGGTCAATTAATCGCAGAAGCAATGGAACGCGTTGGTAAAGACGGCGTCATTACATTAGAAGAGTCTAAAGGTTTCACAACAGAATTAGATGTTGTGGAAGGTATGCAATTTGATCGCGGTTATGTATCTCCATACATGATCACAGACTCTGATAAAATGGAAGCTGTATTAGAAAATCCGTACATCTTAATTACAGATAAAAAAGTTTCAAGCATTCAAGAACTTCTTCCTGTATTAGAGCAAGTTGTTCAACAAGGCAAGCCATTGTTAATCATTGCTGAAGATGTAGAAGGCGAAGCGCTTGCAACATTAGTTGTGAACAAGCTTCGCGGTACATTCACAGCTGTTGCAGTAAAAGCGCCTGGCTTCGGTGATCGTCGTAAAGCGATGCTTCAAGATATCGCGATTTTAACAGGTGGTGAAGTGATCACAGAAGAGTTAGGTCGCGAATTGAAATCAACAACAATTGCTTCACTCGGTCGCGCAGCGAAAGTTGTTGTAACGAAAGAACATACAACAATTGTTGGTGGCGCTGGTCGTGCAGAAGACATTCAAGCACGCATCAACCAAATCCGTGCTCAATTAGAGGAAACTACTTCTGAGTTTGATCGTGAAAAATTACAAGAACGTTTAGCAAAATTAGCTGGTGGTGTTGCGGTAATCAAAGTTGGTGCTGCAACAGAAACAGAATTGAAAGAGCGCAAATTACGCATTGAAGACGCATTAAACGCAACACGTGCCGCAGTTGAAGAAGGTATCGTTGCCGGCGGTGGTACAGCGTTAATGAACGTATACAGCAAAGTTGCAGCTATTGAAGCTGAAGGTGACGAAGCAACGGGTGTGAAAATCGTTCTTCGTGCAATCGAAGAGCCAGTTCGTCAAATCGCACAAAACGCTGGTTTAGAAGGCTCTGTCATCGTAGAGCGCTTAAAAACAGAAAAGCCTGGCATCGGCTTCAACGCAGCAACTGGCGAGTGGGTTGACATGATCGAAGCAGGTATCGTTGACCCAACAAAAGTAACTCGCTCTGCACTTCAAAATGCAGCGTCTGTTGCCGCTATGTTCTTAACAACTGAAGCGGTAGTTGCTGACAAGCCAGAAGAAAACAAAAATACACCAGGCATGCCTGACATGGGCGGCATGATGTAATACTTTTTCGTGTGGGAGAAGTGGCGTTGGTCGCTTCTCCCGCATTTTTTATGTAAAGGACCTATCCCCTTATAAGAAGATAAGGGGATTTTTTATTTTTAGACATTTTAAAATTATGTGTGAATGTTAATGTAGAAATATACAATGAAACGATGCGAAGGAGTATGATTATGTTAGAAGATGTTACATTTAGAATAGCGAGTATAGATGATTTACCGACAATCGTTAGCATTTACAACTCGACAATTCCAAGTCGATTAGTAACTGCTGATACAGAGCCCGTATCGATAGACGATAGATTGGAATGGTTTAAGGAACACAACCCTAATCAAAGACCTCTATGGATGGTGAAATATGGAGATGAAGTTTGTGGTTGGGTAAGCCTTCAATCTTTTTACGGGAGACCAGCCTATCATGCGACTGCTGAGATAAGTATTTATCTTCATGAAAATTTTAGAGGAAAAGGATTAGGGAAAAAGATTTTAGCTAAAGTGATAGCGGAGTGTCCGAAGTTTGGTATTGATACTTTGCTCGGATTTATCTTTGCGCACAACGAGCCGAGCATGAAACTATTTTTGAGTGTAGGTTTTGAGAAGTGGGGATATTTGCCGAAAGTCGCCGAGTTAGACGGGATGAAAAGAGATTTAATTATTGTTGGAAAAAAGATTGATTCGTTTTAGCATTGAAAAAAAAAGGCTACTCTTTTGTTTCACGAGTAGCCTTGTTTTCTAACTGACTTAAAAAACAAAGAACAGAGCCAACAGCTTGAATCCATGCCCCAATGATGCCAATCGTCTGCCCTCCCTCTTTACTTCCTCGTCCTTCACATATGCCACCAATAGCTTGTAAGGCGTTGCCGATCGATTGAAGCAAATTTCCCACTGGGCTTAAAGATGACTGCTCACCTTCCCAATCATCCGCAAACGCAATGAGCCCCCCTAATGATTGTAACCAATTTCCTGTGATCTCCTGTTGACTTCCATCTTTGTTTAATAGTCCAGCAACAACGGTTACGTTACCGATAGCTTGAATTTGATTTCCGTATATACCTAGTGTATCAGGGATCTCGGCATCTGCCTCTAGGGCGTTTCCTGTCGCTTGCAATACGTTTCCCCATAAATCAAGGGCGAACTGTTTCTTATCGCTTAAAAAAGGAATGCT
Source organism: Anoxybacillus suryakundensis (assembly GCF_001418025.1). NCBI lineage: Bacteria > Bacillati > Bacillota > Bacilli > Caryophanales > Anoxybacillaceae > Anoxybacillus > Anoxybacillus suryakundensis. The sequence continues at coordinate 3,983 of NZ_LIOK01000027.1, read as the reverse complement.
TCCAATGGCTGAAGTGACAGTACCTACAGCTTGAGTAAATGAACCGATAAGTGCTTTCGTTTGAACATCCATAGTTAGTTATTCTCCTGTAACCTATTTCATTGATATATCATATGCACGTAATATATTGTTGTTAATTGTTAGAAAATTTAATAAAAACGGAGGTATCTTGACCGATGAGGAATGAAGTTGGTAGAATGAATTAAAATTTAAGATGCTTACCTTCGTATATCCTCGATAATATGGTTCGAGAGTCTCTACCGGGACACCGTAAATGACCCGACTACGAAGGCAGTGTTCTATATTGCTAGAATTCTGCCTTCGTTTTTTTATGCGAGGGTATGAATGCTAGCTTTTTTATTATATGTAGATGGGGTGATTTCGTTTGAGTCAGCAGGAAATGATCGTCGTTTTAGATTTTGGTAGCCAGTACAATCAGTTAATTACGCGCCGTATTCGTGAATTTGGTGTGTACAGCGAGCTACATCCACATACGATTACAGCAGAGCAAATTCAACAAATGAATGTAAAAGGGATTGTTTTTTCGGGTGGTCCAAATAGTGTATATGACGAACAAGCATTGACGTGCGATCCAGCACTTTTTCAGTTAGGCATTCCGATTTTAGGTATTTGTTATGGCATGCAGCTAATGACGCATCATTTAGGTGGGAAAGTTGAAAAAGCGACTCATCGGGAATATGGGAAAGCAACGATTACGGTACAACGTGCGTCGCAACTGTTTGGTGACTTACCGACAGAGCAAATTGTTTGGATGAGTCATGGCGACTTAGTGACAAAAACGCCAGAAGGGTTTACCGTTGATGCGACAAGCCCATCTTGTCCGATTGCCGCGATGAGCGATGAAACGAGAAAGTTTTATGCCGTTCAGTTTCACCCAGAAGTGCGCCACTCAGTATATGGAAATGAATTGTTAAAACGATTCGTGTTTCACATTTGTAAGTGTAAAGGCGATTGGACGATGGGAAGCTTTATTGAGCACGAAGTTCGTAAAATTCGTAGACTTGTAGGCGATAAAAAAGTGCTTTGCGCTTTAAGTGGTGGTGTTGATTCGTCGGTAGCAGCTGTTCTCGTTCATCGTGCGATTGGCGATCAGTTAACGTGCATTTTTGTTGACCACGGTTTGCTTCGCAAGGGGGAAGCAGAAAGTGTCATGAAAACGTTCCGTGAAGGTTTCCATATGAACGTCATTAAAGTGGATGCAAAAGAACGGTTTTTAAATAAATTAAAAGGTGTAAGTGATCCAGAGCAAAAACGAAAAATTATTGGGAATGAGTTCATTTACGTGTTTGATGACGAAGCAGCAAAGCTAGATGGCATTGAGTTTTTAGTACAAGGTACGCTTTATACCGACATTATTGAAAGCGGCACAGCAACGGCTCAAACGATTAAATCACATCATAACGTTGGTGGCTTACCGGAAGACATGAAATTTAAACTAATCGAACCGCTAAATACACTTTTCAAAGATGAAGTGCGTGCACTCGGTACAGAGTTAGGTATTCCAGACGAGATTGTATGGCGTCAGCCGTTTCCGGGTCCAGGACTTGGCATTCGTGTATTAGGTGAAGTGACAGAGGAGAAGTTAGAAATCGTTCGTGAATCGGATGCGATTTTGCGTGAAGAAATAAAGAGAGCAGGACTTGATCGTGACATTTGGCAATACTTCACGGTACTCCCTGACATTCGTAGCGTTGGGGTGATGGGAGATGCCCGCACGTATGATTATACGGTCGGCATTCGTGCTGTAACGTCGATTGATGGGATGACAGCGGATTGGGCGCGCATTCCTTGGGATGTTCTTGAAGTAATTTCTACACGTATTGTAAACGAAGTGCCTCATGTTAATCGCGTTGTTTACGATATTACAAGCAAGCCACCGGCAACAATCGAATGGGAGTAAAAGCGAACAAAAAAATATTTAAATAAAAAAATGTTCGTGATTTAACTTGACTCTACTCCGTTTTGTTGTTAGAATGTATGTGTAAAGTAAATAGAGGATACATCGTATAATCTCGAGAATATGGCTCGGGAGTCTCTACCAAGCTACCGTAAATAGCTTGACTACGATGTGTAATGTGGGGGAGAGGGATCTGCTTGGTTCCTCTCTATGTTCTGTGCATTATGCATCATAGTCAACGCTTCTGGTAGTTTGCTAGAAGCGTTTTTCTTTTTATTACAACATATGGAGGGACTTGAAGTGATTAAGAAGTATTTTCAATTTGATGAGTTTGGTACAAATTACAAGAGAGAGATTGTTGCAGGTTTAACAACTTTCTTATCGATGGCTTATATTTTATTTGTTAATCCAGCTGTTTTATCATTAAGTGCTGTACCAGATTTACCGAATGAAATGAGAATGGATCAAGGTGCAGTATTTACGGCGACGGCTATTGCGGCAGCTGTTGGATCCTTGTTAATGGGATTAATTGCGCGCTATCCTATTGCGCTTGCACCGGGGATGGGGTTGAATGCTTTCTTTGCTTTTACTGTTGTATTAACGATGGGTATTCCTTGGCAAACAGCGTTATCTGGCGTTCTTATGTCTGGAATGATTTTTATCTTACTTACGCTAAGTGGTATTCGTGAAAAAATCATTAACTCAATTCCAGAAGATTTAAAATATGCAGTTGGTGCAGGAATCGGGTTATTTATTACGTTTATTGGATTCCAAAACGCAGGTATTATTGTTAATAATGACGCAGTTCTTGTTGGCCTAGGTCATTTAACAAATGGGAATACATTGTTGGCTATTTTTGGAGTAATCATTACCGTTATTTTAATGGTTCGTCGTGTAAACGGCGGAATCTTCATTGGAATGGTGGTTACAGCTGTCGTTGGAATGATTGCAGGATTAATCGATGTACCAACAAAAGTAGTTGGTTCTGTACCGAGTTTAGCACCTACATTTGGAGTAGCTTTTGAACATCTTGACCAAATTTTCAATATTAAAATGCTAGCTGTTGTGCTAACATTTTTATTCGTCGATTTCTTTGATACCGCAGGAACGCTAGTGGCGGTCGCGAATCAAGCAGGGTTATTAAAAGATAATAAATTGCCACGAGCCGGGAAAGCGCTTTTTGCTGATTCTTGTGCAACGGTTGTTGGAGCAATTTTAGGGACGTCTACAACAACATCGTACATTGAATCCTCAGCTGGGGTAGCGGCTGGTGGACGTACAGGTTTTACTTCTGTCGTAACAGCAATTTTATTTTTGCTTGCGTTATTTTTCTCTCCACTGTTATCGGTTGTGACAGCACCAGTCACAGCACCGGCATTGATTATTGTTGGTGTACTAATGGTATCATCGCTTGGAAAAATTGAATGGACTCGTTTTGAAATTGCTGTTCCTTCATTTCTAACATTAATTTCAATGCCTTTAACGTATAGTATTGCAACAGGAATTGCGATTGGGTTTATTTTTTACCCAATTACAATGATTGCGAAAGGTAAAGCGAAAGAAATTCATCCAATTATGTACGGTTTATTTGTTGTTTTCATTCTATATTTTGCATTTTTAGTTGAGTAACTACTATAGTGACAGACTGAGAGGCTTGGGTCATTACTTCCAAGCCTTATTTTTTTAAAAAACAGTTGACGAGATATTTTGTTTTTGATAATATACTTATTGCTGATTGAAACAAGCAATTTATGAAAAATAAAAAAGTGTTGACAAAGAAAACAGTAAATGTTATATTAAAAAGGTCGCTCAAAGAGCGGTAGAGATGTTCCTTGAAAACTGAACGAAGCGAAAAGCGTACAAAAGCTAAGGATAACTTTTCTATGGAGAGTTTGATCCTGGCTCAGGACGAACGCTGGCGGCGTGCCTAATACATGCAAGTCGAGCGGATCGAATAGAAGCTTGCTTCTATTTGGTTAGCGGCGGACGGGTGAGTAACACGTGGGCAACCTGCCCTGTAGACGGGGATAACACCGAGAAATCGGTGCTAATACCGGATAACACG
>NZ_LIOK01000026.1:0-14748 GCF_001418025.1 Anoxybacillus suryakundensis | reverse complement strand
CTCCTTCAAAACGTCGAAACCCCGATTAAACCGATGACAGCTCAATCGAAATTCCCCCATGAATAAGTTCCCGAATGTGCACAACAACTGTTTTTTATTTCCCTGTAACAATGACTATATCCCATTATTGACACATACGCAAATTCTATACAGAGAAATTAAACACGACGACGTTTTGGCGGACGGCATCCGTTATGTGGAACCGGTGTAACATCTTTAATTGCTGTAATTTCTAATCCAGCCGCTTGAAGTGCACGAATTGCTGCTTCACGACCAGCACCCGGACCTTTTACGTTTACTTCAACAGTTTTCATGCCATGCTCTATTGACGCTTTTGCAGCAGCTTCTGCAGCCATTTGTGCAGCAAACGGAGTAGACTTACGAGAACCTTTGAAGCCTAATGCACCTGCACTTGACCAAGAAATTGCATTTCCATGAACGTCTGTAATTGTGACGATTGTGTTGTTAAAAGTCGAACGGATATGAGCGATACCAGATTCAATATTCTTTTTTACACGACGTTTACGCGTATTCGTTTTACGTGCCATTCGTTCACGAACCTCCTTTACTTAATTATTTTTTCTTATTGGCTACTGTACGACGTGGACCTTTACGTGTACGAGCATTGTTTTTCGTATTTTGGCCACGAACTGGCAATCCGCGACGATGACGAAGACCACGGTAGCAACCGATCTCCATTAAACGTTTAATGTTTAAAGATACTTCACGACGAAGATCTCCTTCTACTTTTAAGCGATCTACGATTTCGCGAATTTTTCCTAATTCTTCTTCTGTTAAATCGCGAACACGAGTGTCTTCAGATACGCCAGCTTCTGCTAAGATTTTTTGTGCAGTTGCTTTACCGATTCCGTAAATGTATGTTAATGAAATGACTACACGTTTGTCACGAGGAATATCTACACCTGCAATACGTGCCATGATTTGTACACCTCCTCAAGTTTTATCCTTGTTTTTGCTTATGCTTTGGATTTTCACAAATAACCATAACTTTTCCGCGTCTGCGAATGACTTTGCATTTTTCGCAAATTGGTTTTACAGATGGTCTAACCTTCATGTGAACTTACCTCCTTGTTCGTGCGGAGTGTTATTTATATCGATACGTAATTCTTCCACGTGTTAAATCGTAAGGTGATAGTTCTACCGTCACTTTATCACCCGGTAAAATTCGAATAAAATGCATACGAATTTTACCTGAAACGTGAGCTAAAACAGTATGACCGTTTTCAAGCTCTACTCGGAACATGGCATTAGGTAACGTTTCAACGACTGTACCTTCCACTTCAATTACATCGTCTTTCGCCATTGAACGGCTCTCCCTTCTTTTTTGAAATGAGTAACATGTTCAACTAACACGACCAGTTTAAAGCTTACGATGCGCATCCGCAAAGAAGGTTAAAGCGTTCAAAGTGTTGTTAAAATTTCATATCCCGTCTCAGTAATAGCAATCGTATGCTCAAAATGAGCACAAAGTTTACCATCCACTGTGACGACCGTCCAATTATCTTCTAACGTGCGAACATAACGGGTTCCTGCATTCACCATCGGTTCAATGCACAGAACCATGCCTGGCTTTAACCGCGGCCCTTTATTTGGCGGACCGTAATGTGGGATTTGCGGATCTTCATGTAAGTCTTGACCAATTCCATGTCCAACATACTCACGCACAACGGAAAAGTTACGTGCCTCAACGTACGTTTGGATCGCATGGGAAATGTTCGTTAACCGTGCGCCAGGTTTCGCTTCTTCCAATCCGCGATACAATGACTGTTCTGTTACTTCTAACAGTTTTTTTGCCTCTTCGGATATGACCCCGACCGGATATGTCCAAGCCGAATCGCCATGATATCCATTATATTTCGCGCCAATATCGATGCTAATAATATCTCCTTCGCGAAGCACACGGTCTCCCGGAACGCCGTGAACAAGCTCTTCATTTACGGACGTACAAATGCTCCCTTGGAATCCATTATATCCTTTAAACGAAGGAATTGCATCATGTTTACGAATGAACGTTTCAGCAATATGATCGAGCTCTCTTGTCGTTATGCCTGGTTCGATATATTTTTGTAATTCTTGATGAGTTAAGGCAACAATTCGACCAGCTTCACGCATAATTTCAATTTCGCGTGGGGTTTTGCAAATGATCATTATTGTAAGCCCCCAAGTAATTCACAAATATTAGCAAACACTTGATCAATATGTTGTTGTCCGTTAATGTTGCGCAAGTATCCTTTTGCTGCATAAAAATCCAGCAACGGTTGCGCTTGCTTCATATTGACTTCAAGACGATTTGCTACGGTCGCTTCGTTATCATCTGCACGTTGATACAACTCTCCACCACATTTATCGCAAACACCTGCTTGGGCTGGTGGATTAAATACGAGATGGTACGTTGCGCCACATTCTTTGCAAATGCGTCTGCCTGTTAAACGCTCCATTAAAATGCTCTTATCTACTTCGATGTTAATGACATAATCAATGGAACGGTTCAATTGTTGAAGAAGTGTTTCTAACGCTTCTGCTTGAGCGACTGTTCGTGGGAAACCGTCAAGCAAAAATCCGTTTTGGCAATCGTCCTTACTTAATCGTTCACGAACAATGCCAATAGTCACTTCGTCTGGAACAAGATCACCGCGATCCATATATGACTTCGCCTGCAAACCGAGCTCTGTTCCTTCTTTGATCGCTGCTCGAAACATATCCCCAGTAGAAATGTGAGGAATTTTGTATTTCTCAACAATTTTTTCTGCCTGCGTGCCTTTTCCAGCGCCCGGCAGCCCCATTAATACCAAATTCATCAATTTCTCCCCCTCAGCTCTATGTGAGGTAGAGGGAATAAAATTCCCAACACCTCTTTTTATTTAATAAAGCCTTTATAATGGCGCTTCACTAATTGGCTTTCTAGCTGCTTCATCGTCTCCAAAGCAACACCGACGACGATCAGCAAGCTCGTTCCTCCAATTTGAGCAGAAGGCGGTAGTTTAGCGAACTCGATAAAGAAGACAGGAAGAACAGCGATTGCTGCTAAAAATAGAGCTCCGACGAAAGTTAATCGATATAAAACACGTGTAATGAATTCTTGCGTGTTCTTTCCTGGACGAATGCCTGGAATATAACCACCTTGCTTTTTCAAATTGTCCGCCATTTGTTCCGGATTAACTTGAACAAACGCATAAAAATACGTAAAGGCAACAATTAAAGCGACGTATATGATCATCCCAACTGGTTGTGTGTAGTCAAAAACTTTTTTAATCCACAATGTTACATCATTCGAACCGAAAAACGATGCAATCGTCGGTGGAGTAATAATAAACGACACTGCAAAAATAACCGGAATAACGCCTGCCGGATTAACTTTCAACGGAATGTGTGTCGAATGACCACCTACTGGACTACGTCCTTCTAATCGCTTAGCATACTGAATCGGGATTTTCCGAAACGCTTGTTGCATATAAATGACACCAACGATGACTGCAACAACTGCTAAAGCGACTAATAGTACTGTGACGATGCGTAAAAACAGCTGATCGCCAGCATTTTCAAACTGCTGTACGTAAATTTGATTGAGCGTTGTTGGGATACCTGAAACAATCCCTGCAAAAATCAAAACAGAAATGCCGTTCCCAACACCTTTGGCTGTAATTTGCTCACCGAGCCACATTAAAAAAGCTGTGCCTGCTGTTAAAACGAGCGCAATAAGCAAATATGTCGGAATGCCTGGGTTTTTAATGAGTACACCACCAGACATATTATGAAACCCGTATGACATAGCGAACGCTTGGATAAAACCAAGCACAATCGTGAAATAGCGAGTAAACTGAGCGAGTTTACGGCGGCCTACTTCTCCTTGTTTCGACCATTCCGTAAATTTAGGAACAACATCCATCTGCAATAGTTGTACAATGATGGATGCCGTAATGTATGGCATGACGCCCATCGCAAAAATAGAGAAATTTTTCAAGGCGCCACCACCGAACGTGTTCAATACACCGAAAGCGTTGAACTGATCTTGCATTTTTAATACATCTGCATTGACACCCGGCACAGGAATAAACGTACCGATGCGAAATACAATGAGCATAAGAAGGGTGAACATAATTTTTCTTCTTATATCACCCACGCGCATAAAATTGGAGATTGTTCGAAACATTAAATCACCTCAGTTGTACCGCCAGCAGCTTCGATCGCTTCTTTTGCAGAAGCAGAGAATTTATGAGCTTTTACTGTTAACTTTTTCGTAAGCTCACCGTTTCCAAGAACTTTGATGCCTGCTTTTAACTTGCTTACTACGCCTGTTTCAAGCAACAATTCTGGTGTCACTTCCGTACCGTCTTCAAAGCGATTTAACGCTTCGAGGTTAACGATCGCATATTCTTTACGATGAATGTTTGTAAAACCGCGTTTTGGTAAACGACGGAATAAAGGTGTTTGACCGCCTTCAAAGCCGATGCGTACGCCGCCACCAGAGCGAGCGTTTTGCCCTTTGTGTCCTTTACCAGAAGTTTTTCCGTTACCAGAACCGATACCACGACCAACACGGTTGCGTTCTTTACGGGAACCCGGTGCTGGTTGTAATTCATGTAGCTTCATGTCTAGGCACCTCCTTATTCTTCTAATTCTTTTACTGTTACAAGGTGAGAAACTTTATTAATCATTCCACGAATGGCTGGATTGTCGTTATGAACAACTGTTTGATGCAATTTTCGTAAACCTAATGTTTTAACCGTCACGCGTTGGTCTTGCGGACGACCAATTACGCTGCGAGTGAGGGTAATTGCTAATTTTTTCGCCATCATTTTTCCCTCCCTTATCCTAACAGTTCCTCAACTGTTTTACCGCGCAATTTTGCTACCTCTTCAGCACGTTTCAATTGCTTCAAACCGTCGATTGTTGCGCGTACCATGTTGATTGGCGTGTTGGAACCGATTGACTTCGATAAAATATCGCTAACACCTGCTAACTCTAATACCGCACGCGCAGGACCTCCAGCGATAACCCCAGTACCTTCAGATGCTGGTTTTAAAATGATTTCACCTGCACCGAAATGTCCAATGACTTCATGTGGAATTGTTGTACCAACGATCGGTACAGTAATTAAGTTTTTCTTCGCGTCTTCAATCGCTTTACGAATAGCATCTGGAACTTCTTGAGCTTTTCCTGTCCCAAAGCCGACATGACCGTTTTTGTCACCAACAACGACTAACGCAGCGAAACGGAAACGACGTCCACCTTTTACGACTTTAGCTACGCGGTTAACGGCAACAACGCGTTCTTCTAGTTCAAGTTTATTTGGATCAATGCGACGCATCTCTGTCCCTCCTTCTTAATTAGAATTGTAATCCAGCTTCACGAGCAGCGTCTGCAAGTGCTTTAACACGTCCATGATATAAATATCCGCCACGGTCAAATACAACCGATGTAATTCCTTTTTCAAGCGCACGTTTAGCAATCAATTCGCCCACTTTTTGAGCTGCTTCAACATTACCTGTTGGTTCTAAATCGAATTCTTTATCTAACGTTGACGCACTAACGAGCGTCACAGCTTTCATATCGTCAATAATTTGTGCGTAAATGTGTTTGTTTGAACGGAACACATTTAAGCGTGGACGTTCCGCAGTTCCTACTACTTTACGACGAACACGAGCGTGTCTTTTTTTGCGAACTGCATTTTTATCAAGCTTAGTGATCATTCGTGTCACTCCTTTCATTTACCTAAGCAGCATTATTTCTTACCTGTTTTACCTTCTTTACGACGTACAACTTCGCCTTCGTAGCGAATACCTTTTCCTTTATAAGGCTCTGGTGAACGAACGGCACGAATGTTTGCTGCTAATTCACCAACACGTTGTTTGTCCGCACCTTTAACGATGATTTTTGTTTGTGAAGGAACTTCGATTTCAAGGCCTTCTTCTGGTTCGATTTCAACAGGATGAGAGTATCCTACGCTTAAAACAAGCTTTTTGCCTTGTTTTGTCGCACGGTAACCGACCCCAACAAGCTCAAGCGCACGCTCATAACCTTTTGAAACACCTTCAACCATGTTCGCAAGTAAGCTACGAGTCGTTCCGTGAAGCGCACGATGATGTTTTTCATCGCTTGGACGCTCAACTGTTAAAACGTTGCCTTCTAATTTAATGACCATATCTGGATGGAACGTACGAGTAAGTTCACCTTTCGGACCTTTTACAGTAACTGTGTTACCGTTTAATGTAACTGTAACACCAGCTGGAATTTCCAATGGTTTTTTACCAACACGTGACATGTACTACACCTCCATTCGTTGCAAAATAATTACCAAATATATGCTAACACTTCGCCGCCAGTACGTTTTTGACGTGCTTCTTTGTCAGTTAAAATACCTTGAGATGTTGAAAGAATTGCGATTCCTAAACCGTTCAATACGCGTGGTACTTCATCAGCTTTTGCATATACGCGCAAACCAGGTTTGCTAATGCGTTTAAGACCTGTAATTACGCGCTCGTTGTTTGGACCGTACTTTAAGAAAATTCGAAGAATACCTTGTTTGTTATCTTCAATGTATTCGACATCACGAATGAAACCTTCACGCTTTAAAATTTCAGCGATTTCTCTTTTAATTTTTGAAGCAGGAACTTCAAGTTTCTCGTGACGCACCATGTTCGCATTACGAATGCGAGTAAGCATATCTGCAATTGGATCTGTCATCACCATTATGTTTTACCTCCTTCCCAACTCATGGGTTTATTACCAGCTTGCTTTTTTCACACCAGGAATTTGACCTTTATACGCTAATTCACGGAAACAAATACGGCAAAGTTTAAATTTGCGATATACAGAGTGTGGACGTCCACAACGCTCACAACGAGTGTACGCTTGCACTTTAAACTTTGGTGTGCGTTTTTGTTTCGCGATCATTGATTTTTTAGCCACGTTTTCGCCTCCCTCTTTTTACGAATGGGAATGATTATTTTTGGAATGGCATACCGAGCAACGTAAGTAATTCACGAGCTTCCTCGTCTGTTTTCGCAGTTGTAACGATGACGATGTCCATACCGCGAACTTTGTTTACTTTATCGTAGTCAATTTCAGGGAAAATTAATTGCTCTTTTACACCTAATGTGTAGTTGCCGCGTCCGTCAAAAGATTTTTTAGAAACACCACGGAAGTCGCGAACACGCGGTAAAGAAACAGACACGAGCTTATCGAAAAACTCGTACATACGCTCACCGCGAAGCGTTACTTTCGCACCGATTGGCATTCCTTCACGAAGACGGAAACCAGCGATTGATTTTTTTGCGCGTGTAACAACTGGTTTTTGACCAGAAATTAATGCGAGTTCTTCTACTGCGTTATCTAACGCTTTTGCGTTTTGTACCGCATCACCAACACCCATGTTGATGACAATTTTCTCGATTTTTGGAACTTGCATCACAGATTTATAGTTAAACTTGCTCATCAGAGCAGGAACAACTTCTTTTACATACTTTTCTTTAAGGCGGTTCATTTGAGTACCTCCCTTCCTCGATCACTTCATTATTTGTCTAAAATTTCACCAGAACGTTTCGCATAGCGAACTTTTTTACCGTCAACTACTTTGTATCCAACACGAGTTGGTAATCCTGTTTTTGGATCAAGAGGCATTACGTTTGATACGTGGATTGGCGCCTCTTGGCTGATGATGCCGCCTTGTGGATTTGCTTGGGAAGGTTTCACGTGTTTTTTCACGATATTTACACCTTCAACAAGCACTCGGTTTTTCTTTGGAAACGCAGCGAGAATAACGCCTTGTTTGCCTTTATCTTTACCAGAGATTACTTGTACTTTATCACCTTTTTTTACATGCATCTGAATCGCACCTCCTTAAAAGGCTTTTCCTTTTCATTAAATCACTTCTGGAGCTAAAGAAACGATTTTCATAAAGTCTTTTTCACGTAATTCACGAGCAACTGGCCCGAAAATACGTGTACCACGTGGGCTCTTGTCATCACGAATGATTACGCAAGCATTTTCATCAAAACGGATGTAAGAACCGTCTGTACGGCGCACGCCACGTTTCGTACGAACGACAACCGCTTTAACAACTTGACCTTTTTTAACAACGCCACCTGGTGTTGCATCTTTAACTGTCGCCACAACAATGTCGCCAACGTTCGCATAGCGACGACCAGAACCACCTAGCACTTTAATGACAAGCACTTCACGTGCACCAGAGTTATCAGCAACTTTCATACGAGTTTCTTGTTGAATCATTGACGAAACCTCCTTTCGGATTTGTATCCATCATTCCGAACATATTCATTAAACAATAACAGCTTTTTCGACTACTTCAACAAGACGGAAACGTTTTGTCGCAGAAAGAGGACGTGTTTCCATAATTTTTACGATATCGCCCACTTTTGCTACATTGTTTTCGTCATGTGCCTTATATTTTTTCGAATACTTTACGCGCTTTCCGTAAAGAGGATGCTTTTTATAAGTTTCTACAAGAACCGTAATTGTTTTATCCATTTTATCGGAAACAACACGGCCGACGAGAACTTTACGATTGTTGCGTTCACTCATTGTGCGAACCTCCTCTCGATATCAATTATTTATTAGCAGCGATCTCTCTTTCGCGAATAACAGTTTTCATACGCGCAATCGCTTTGCGTACTTCACGAATACGAGCAGTATTCTCTAATTGACCTGTTGCCAATTGGAAGCGAAGGTTGAATAACTCTTCTTTCAACGCTTTAATTTTTTGTTCAATCTCGGCAGTGGTAAGTTCACGAATTTCTTTAGCTTTCATTTGATTCACCACCAATTTCTTCACGTTTTACGAATTTACATTTGATTGGAAGTTTGTGAGAAGCAAGACGTAACGCTTCGCGAGCTACTTCTTCAGAAACTCCCGCGATTTCAAACATCACTTTACCAGGTTTAACTACAGCTACCCAACCTTCAGGAGCACCTTTACCGGAACCCATGCGCACTTCAAGTGGTTTTGCTGTATATGGTTTTGAAGGGAAAATTTTAATCCATACTTTACCGCCACGTCTCATGTAACGAGTCATCGCACGACGAGCAGCCTCGATTTGACGGTTTGTAATCCATGCTGGCTCTAACGCTTGTAAGCCGTACTCACCAAAATGTACTTCCGTACCGCCTTTTGCGCGACCTTTCATGCGACCGCGATGTTCACGACGATATTTTACGCGTTTTGGCATTAACATGATTAATTTCCTCCTTCCTCAGTTTTCTTTTTCGTAGGAAGGACCTCTCCACGATAAATCCATACTTTCACGCCGATTTTTCCATATGTTGTGTCCGCTTCTGCTGTTGCATAATCAATGTCAGCGCGAAGAGTATGAAGTGGAACTGTTCCTTCGCTGTAATGTTCTGAGCGAGCGATATCTGCTCCACCTAAACGACCAGATACCATCGTTTTAATTCCTTTAGCACCTGCGCGCATTGTGCGTTGAATGGCTTGTTTTTGTGCACGACGGAATGATACGCGGTTTTCAATTTGACGCGCGATATTTTCCGCAACAAGTTTTGCTTCTAAGTCTGGCTTTTTAATTTCAACGATGTTGATATGAACACGTTTGCCAGTTAATTCGTTCAACGCTTTACGAAGCGCTTCAACTTCAGATCCACCTTTACCGATTACCATACCTGGTTTCGCTGTATGGATTGTAATATTTACACGGTTTGCTGCACGCTCGATTTCAATGCGAGAAACAGCTGCATCGCTTAAGCGCTTTGTGAGGTACTCACGAATTTTAAGATCTTCGTGTAAAAGGTCTGCGTAATCTTTTTCAGCGTACCATCTTGATTCCCAATCACGGATAATACCAATGCGAAGACCGATTGGATTTACCTTTTGACCCACTGATTATCCCTCCTTCTTTTCTGAAACAACGATTGTGATATGGCTTGTGCGTTTGTTAATTGCGCTCGCACGACCTTGTGCACGAGGACGGAAACGTTTCAATGTTGGTCCTTCGTTCACATAAGCCTCTGTAACAACAAGTTTATTCACGTCCATGTCATAGTTATGTTCTGCGTTTGCCACTGCAGATTTTAATACTTTCTCGATAATTGGAGAAGCAGCTTTTGGCGTATGGCGAAGAATCGCAACTGCTTCACTCACTTGCTTTCCTCGAATTAAATCAATCACTAAACGAGCTTTACGAGGAGCAATTCGAACCGTTCTAGCAACAGCTTTAGCTTGCATAAATGAAGCCTCCTCTCATATTAACGTTTTGTTTTCTTGTCATCAGCAGCGTGACCTTTGTACGTGCGCGTTGGCGCGAACTCACCGAGCTTATGACCGACCATGTCCTCTGTGATGTAAACTGGAACGTGTTTACGACCATCGTAAACAGCGATTGTGTGACCAATGAATTGTGGGAAAATTGTCGAACGACGAGACCATGTTTTGATCACTTGTTTTTGTCCAGTTTCATTCAACTTCTCGATTTTTTTCATTAAATGATCATCACAAAAAGGACCTTTTTTCAAGCTGCGACCCATAAGTGAACCTCCTTTCGTGATTGCTCTACGGTTCTTGTGAACCGTAGCTCAACCCCGTTATTTTTTACGACGACGTACGATAAATTTATCGGATTTGTTTTTCTTCTTACGCGTTTTGAATCCAAGCGTTGGTTTACCCCATGGAGTCATTGGAGACTTACGTCCGATTGGTGCTTTACCTTCACCACCACCATGTGGGTGATCTACTGGGTTCATAACAGAACCACGAACAGTTGGACGAATGCCTAACCAACGAGCGCGTCCAGCTTTACCGATGTTCACAAGCTCATGTTGTTCGTTACCAACTTGACCGACTGTTGCACGGCAAGTTGCTAAAATCATACGAACTTCACCTGAAGATAAACGAACGAGTACGTACTTACCTTCTTTACCAAGTACTTGTGCAGATGTACCTGCAGCGCGCACTAACTGTCCGCCTTTACCAGGTTTTAATTCGATGTTGTGAATAACTGTACCGACTGGAATGTTTGCTAAAGGTAATGCGTTACCTACTTTAATGTCCGCATCTGGACCTGACATGATTTCCATGCCAACTTCTAAGTTTTTCGGTGCGATGATGTAACGTTTTTCACCATCAGCGTAATGAATTAACGCGATGTTCGCAGAACGGTTTGGATCGTATTCGATTGTAGCAACGCGTCCTGGAATGCCATCTTTATCGCGTTTAAAGTCAATAATACGATATTGACGCTTATGACCGCCACCTTGGTGACGAACTGTTAATTTACCTTGGTTGTTACGACCGCCCTTTTTCTTTAAAGGCGCAAGCAACGATTTTTCCGGCTTATCTGTTGTAAGCTCAGAGAAGTCTAAAACCGTCATACCACGACGACCGTTAGACGTTGGCTTATATTTTTTAATCGCCATGTCCTTTTCCCTCCTTCACTTTTAAACTTATACTTCAAATAGTTCGATCTCTTTGCTGTCTGGCGTTAACGTAACAATCGCTTTACGACGACGATTTGTTAAGCCGCTATAGCGACCAACACGTTTGAACTTTCCTTTATAGTTCATAATGTTAACTTTCGCTACTTTCACGCCAAAAATCGCTTCGATCGCGTCTTTTACTTCTGTTTTGTTCGCTTTCACATCAACTTCGAACGTATATTTTTTCTCAGTCATTAACTCTGTTGAACGTTCAGTAATGACGGGGCGCTTAATAATATCGCGAGGATCTTTCATTATGCAAGCACCTCCTCTACTTTTTCCACAGCAGCTTTCGTAATGATAAGCTTGTCGTGGTTGAGTACATCAAGAACGTTAATTCCGCTTGCTGTCACAACTGTGACTCCTGGAATGTTGCGAGCTGAAAGAATAACGTTCTCATTTGCATCTGCTGTTACAATTAACGCCTTGCGATCAACAGAAAGATTGTTTAAAATTTTAACCATTTCTTTTGTTTTCGGTGCTTCAAGCGTTAAATTGTCTAATACAACGATGCTGTTTTCAAGCACTTTTGAAGATAAAGCTGATTTAATGGCTAAGCGACGAACTTTTTTCGGAAGTTTGTAGCTGTAGCTGCGTGGAACTGGACCAAATACAATACCACCGCCACGCCATTGTGGAGAACGGATCGATCCTTGGCGAGCGCGTCCAGTACCTTTTTGACGCCATGGTTTACGGCCACCGCCGCTCACTTCTGCACGATTTTTTGTTTTATGAGTTCCTTGACGCAAGGAAGCACGTTGCATAATTACCGCTTCAAATAACACATGTTTGTTCGGTTCAATACCAAATACGGCATCGTTTAATTCGATTTCACCGATGTTTTCTCCGTTTTGGTTGTACAATGCTACTTTTGGCATTGGGTGTTTCCTCCTTTCTTAAAGAAATTATTTCGCTTTAACCGCGCTTTTAATAATCACAAGTCCTTTGTTTGGACCTGGTACATTTCCTTTAATTAAAATTAAGTTGCGCTCTGGATCCACTTTAACAACTTTTAAGTTTTGTACTGTTACACGCTCGCCACCCATGCGACCCGGAAGCTCTTTTGATTTAAATACACGGTTTGGAGCGATCGGACCCATTGAACCAGGACGACGATGGTAACGAGAACCGTGAGCCATTGGTCCACGAGATTGTCCGTGGCGTTTGATCACACCTTGGAAACCTTTACCTTTTGACGTACCTGTTACATCAACGATTTCACCTTCGTTGAAAATGTCCACTTTTACTTCTTGACCTACTTCATATTCTGCAAGATTCACACCACGAATTTCACGAATGAAGCGCTTAGGTGTGGTGTTTGCCTTCGCAGCATGACCTTTTTGAGGCTTGTTCGCTAACTTCTCACGTAAATCTTCAAAACCTAATTGAATCGCTTCATAACCGTCGTTTTCAATCGTTTTCTTCTGAAGAACTACGTTTGGATTCGCTTGAATAACCGTTACAGGAATAAGATCTCCGTTTTCAGCGAACACTTGAGTCATGCCGATTTTTCTTCCTAAGATTCCTTTCATCTTTCACACCTCCTATATCGCAATTACAATTTGATTTCAATATCGACACCAGACGGTAAGTCTAAACGCATTAAAGAATCTACTGTTTGTGGAGTCGGATTAACGATATCGATTAAGCGTTTATGTGTGCGCATTTCGAACTGCTCACGAGAGTCTTTGTACTTATGAACCGCACGTAAGATCGTGTATACCGTTTTTTCAGTTGGTAACGGAATCGGTCCAGATACAGTTGCGCCTGAACGCTTTGCAGTTTCCACAATTTTCTCAGCAGATTGATCAAGAATTCGATGATCATATGCTTTTAAACGAATACGAATTTTTTCTTTTGCCATTATTTTCCCTCCTTCTTCGCCTATTTTCAAAATAGACATTCTCCATGGAAATTTCCTTCACACTCGCCATGGCAAAGCGGCCGGGTGTGTCAGCAACCTTCCACTTCATCGCAGTCAAAGACCAACGTTTATTATTATATATAATTTTTATATTCAATGCAAGTTTTTTATTTCTTTTCTTTGCAAACTGCCTTTCCTATTATACATATTTCGTCATGCATTTTCAATGGAGTAAATCGAGTAGGAGGAGGTGATTAACCTCCGTCCTCTCACACCACCGTACGTACGGTTCCGTATACGGCGGTTCAATCAAGATCAATGACGCAAGAATTCGTAACGTTCTTGTAGACTTTTGAGACCTTGGTCATTCCAGTAGGAGTTTCCAAGGGTTTTGTGTAAGATGGGGCTATTTGAAATACGCCAGTACCCTTTCCGACTATTCCCCCATTCGTAGGCTTTCCACGAAGGAACTCCCAATTTTATTAAGTTACGTATCCTCGTTTTTGGTGTCTTCCAATTTTTCCATAAGCACATGCGAAGTCTTCGACGAATCCATCCGTCTAGTTTCCGAAAGGGTGATTTCGTATCCGCCAGCGCAAAGTATCCGCACCATCCTAATGATATTGATTCAATTTCTGAATCCGATACTCCATAGGATACGGCATTTTCCTAGAGGTGATTTCTCGTACTTTCTTCTTCATTCGTTTTAGGCTTTCTTTTGCGATTCGAACGTTTGGTTCTTTTGAATCCGTGAAGCTAAACTCAAGGAACTTTCGTTTCCAAGGACAGGCTACTGCCGACTTCTTCATGTTCACTTTCAGGCGGAGTTTGCGCTCAATGAATTGTTGAACGCTTGCCATTGTCCGTTCTCCTGCCCTTTTTGATTTCACATAAATATTACAGTCGTCTGCGTAACGAACGAATCGATGTCCTCTCTTTTCTAATTCTTTATCCAGCTCATCGAGGACGATGTTTGAAAGGAGCGGACTTAATGGTCCACCTTGTGGTGTCCCTTTCTCTGTACTTGAAACCACTCCATGAATCATGACGCCCGACTGTAGGTATTTGCGGATTAGCTTCAATAACGGTTTCTCGTGGATTCTTTTCGCCAATGTGCTCATGAGTCTGTCGTGGTTGACCTGGTCAAAGAACTTTTCCAAATCTATGTCTACAACCCATCGGTATCCTTCTTTGATATATCCTTGTGCTTTCCTCACTGCATCATGGGCGCTTCGATTTGGGCGAAAGCCGTAGCTATGTTCGGAAAACAGGGGATCATATATCTTTGACAATACTTGGGCAATTGCCTGTTGAATCAAATGGTCTGTCACGGTTGGGATACCTAGTAACCGAACACCGCCATCAGGCTTCGGGATTTCGACTCTTCGGACAGGCATCGGTTCATAGGTACCTTTGAGAAT
>NZ_LIOK01000025.1:0-26289 GCF_001418025.1 Anoxybacillus suryakundensis | reverse complement strand
CACACCCGTTCCCATCCCGAACACGGAAGTTAAGCTCTCCAGCGCCGATGGTAGTTGGCGGGACACCGCCTGCGAGAGTAGGACGTTGCCGGGCGAAACATGTTAAGCAGTATGAAGCGCTTACATCTTTATTCCGCAGTAGCTCAGTGGTAGAGCACTCGGCTGTTAACCGAGCGGTCGTAGGTTCGAATCCTACCTGCGGAGCCAGTGCTTCCATAGCTCAGTTGGTAGAGCACTTCCATGGTAAGGAAGAGGTCACCGGTTCAAGCCCGGTTGGAAGCTTGTGTGTCGTATGTTGGCCCGTTGGTCAAGTGGTTAAGACACCGCCCTTTCACGGCGGTAACACGGGTTCGAATCCCGTACGGGTCATCTTTTATGGAGGATTAGCTCAGCTGGGAGAGCACTTGCCTTACAAGCAAGGGGTCGGCGGTTCGATCCCGTCATCCTCCACCATACATTTGTATGAAATAATAAGAAGTTGGATAACATAACGTAGTTGATAAAAAATAACTGCCGGCTTAGCTCAATTGGTAGAGCAACTGACTTGTAATCAGTAGGTTGCGGGTTCAAGTCCTGCAGCCGGCACCATCTGCGGAGGGGTAGCGAAGTGGCTAAACGCGGCGGACTGTAAATCCGCTCCCTTTGGGTTCGGCGGTTCGAATCCGTCCCCCTCCACCATGATTTTTGTTTCATCAATGGGCTATAGCCAAGCGGTAAGGCAACGGACTTTGACTCCGTGATGCGCTGGTTCGAATCCAGCTAGCCCAGCCATTCATATGATGAGCCATTAGCTCAGTAGGTAGAGCATCTGACTTTTAATCAGAGGGTCGGAGGTTCGAGTCCTCCATGGCTCACTGTTTGCGGAAGTAGTTCAGTGGTAGAACACCACCTTGCCAAGGTGGGGGTCGCGGGTTCGAGTCCCGTCTTCCGCTCCATGGGGCCTTAGCTCAGCTGGGAGAGCGCCTGCTTTGCACGCAGGAGGTCATCGGTTCGATCCCGATAGGCTCCATACCATACTATTTAAAACCTTGGGTAGTACCTAAGGTTTTTTCTTTTTACTCTTTTTACTATAGAATAAATATTCAAAAAGTTGTCGAGTTGAGCCAACTGTTTCTCCTCATGTACAATAAATATTAGATACAGCAAGGGGAGGAGATCAAGATGAACATTTCGATTATTGGTGTGCCAATGGACTTAGGACAAACACGTCGTGGCGTTGATATGGGACCAAGTGCAATTCGCTACGCTGGCATAGTGGAGCGTTTAGAAAACTTAAATCATGATATTGAAGATTTAGGAGATATTCAAATTGGTCGCGCTGAGCGCGTTCAAGATGTGATGAATCCAAAATTACGAAACTTGAAAGCGGTTGCTGAAGCAAACGAAAAGTTAGCCGTTACAGTGGATGAAGTTGTAACAAGAGGTCGCTTTCCACTTGTACTTGGTGGTGATCATAGTATTGCGATTGGGACACTTGCAGGAGTGGCTAAACATTACAAAAATTTAGGCGTGATTTGGTATGATGCGCACGGAGATTTAAACACGGAAGAAACTTCTCCTTCGGGAAATATTCACGGTATGTCACTCGCTGCAAGTTTAGGACTTGGCCATCCAGCTCTAACGATGATTGGTGGATATAGCCCAAAAGTGAAACCAGAAAATATTGTGATTATTGGTGCTCGTGCACTTGATGAAGGTGAAAAACAACTCATTAAGGCAAAAGGAATTAAAATATATACAATGCATGAAATCGATCGTCTAGGTATGACGAAAGTGATGGAAGAGACGATTGCGTATTTAAAAGAACGCACAGACGGTGTACATTTGTCTCTTGACTTAGATGGACTTGATCCACACGATGCACCAGGAGTTGGAACACCGGTAATTGGTGGAATGACATATCGGGAAAGTCATTTAGCGATGGAAATGTTAGCTGAAGCTCAAATCATCACTTCAGCGGAATTTGTTGAAGTCAATCCGATTTTAGATGAGCGGAATAAAACAGCTGCAACCGCTGTTGCTTTAATGGGATCATTGTTTGGTGAGAAGCTTGTATGAGAGGTGGCATGATGCCCCTCTCGATTTTTTTTTTAAATATTAACATATTCGTTGCGATTTATGGAACTTTGCTTTATGTTATTCGTATAAAATAGTAGCCCCCATGTGGAGGTAAATATGGAATGGACACGTTTATTAAGCAACGCATTAAAGCGGTTAAAAAAGGAGATCAAAGTGCTTTTGCTGACATTGTCGAAATGTACAAAGATAAAATTTATCAACTGTGCTATCGGATGTTAGGAAATCGTCATGAAGCGGAAGATGCTGCACAAGAAGCGTTTATTCGGGCGTATGTCAACATTCATACATACGATCCGACAATGAAGTTTTCTTCTTGGCTATATCGTATTGCAACAAATTTATCGATTGATCGCATGCGTAAAAAAAAGCCGGGTGTTTATTTAGATGCGGAGGTATCGGGGACAGACGGACTAACGATGTACTCTCAGCTGGCAGATGAAGGAGCTTCACCGGAAGAAGCGTTAGAAAGCTTAGAGTTACAACAAATGGTACAAGAAGCGATTTTAAAACTACCGGAAAAATATCGCACTGTCATCGTTTTAAAATATATTGATGAATTATCGCTACAAGAAATTAGTGACATTTTAAACTTGCCGATTGGTACAGTGAAAACGCGCATTCACCGTGGTCGTGAGGCATTGCGTAAACATTTAGGCCATTTATGATGAAAAAAGGAGTGAGACAGATGCCATGCTCTGAAAAAATCGTCCAATGGATGCATGATTATTTAGACGGAGACATTCAAAAAGAAGAAGAGCAACAATTGCGTAGCCATATTCAGCAATGTGAAGCATGCCGAGAACATTTCTATGCATTGAAAAAAACAGTGGCGTTTGTCGAAAATGTTTCTCACTTCACCCCTTCAGACGATTTTATTAAAAAAGTGATGTACAATTTACCTCGTGAAAAACGGCGTGTGCGTTGGAAACGATGGTTTACCCATCATCCGTTTCTGACTGCCGCCTCGTTGTTCCTTTTGCTAAGCACGAGCAGTTTATGGGCAGTTTGGCAAGAGGATAATGAATTTTCATTTTCTAAACAAGAACATTTAATTGTTCAAAATCACACCGTTATTGTGCCGAAAGGAAAAATCGTGGAAGGTGATATTGTTGTCCGAAACGGCGATATTAAAATTGAAGGAGAAGTGCACGGCAATGTGACGGTCATTAACGGTCATAAATATTTAGCTTCTGCTGGTGAAGTAACTGGACAAATTGAAGAAGTTAATGAAGTATTTGATTGGATTTGGTATAATGTAAAAAGAGTCGGTTACAATATCGCCAAAACATTAACGAAATAGCCATCCATATTGATGGCTTTTTTACATGTGAGAGCAATTAGAATGAGTGAAGGAAGTGTAAGAATGCCATTTGGAGAGCTCCCAACATTTGTTAATTACCTCATTAAGTTTGTAGACATTCTTGTCGTTTGGTTTGTCATTTATAAGCTCATTATGGTTGTGCGCGGCACGAAAGCGGTGCAACTGCTTAAAGGGATTATTGTCATTATTCTTGTCCGAATTGTGAGTAGCTTCATTGGGTTAAGCACGTTACAATGGTTGATGGATCAAGCGATTACGTGGGGTTTTTTAGCCATTATTATCATTTTTCAACCTGAGTTACGCCGAGCGCTCGAACAGCTTGGAAGGGGCAAATTGTTTTCGCGAAGTACGACCCCTGAAGAAGAAGAACAAACGTATATGATTGAAGCCATTGCAAAAGCGACAGAGTATATGGCAAAACGACGGATCGGGGCCCTTATTTCTATTGAGCGAGAAACAGGAATGGGCGATTATATTGAAACCGGCATTCCATTACACGCGCATGTTTCATCAGAATTGCTCATTAACATTTTTATTCCAAATACACCACTTCACGATGGAGCTGTCATTATACAAAAAAACCAAATTGCTGCAGCATCATGTTATTTGCCGTTGTCGGAAAGCCCATTTATTTCCAAGGAGCTCGGTACGCGACATCGCGCGGCATTAGGTATTAGCGAAGTAACAGACAGCATTACTGTTGTTGTGTCCGAAGAAACAGGGGCGATTTCTGTTGCGAAAAATGGGGAGCTTTACCGAGATTTAAAATTAGATGTATTACGAGAATTGCTGACGAAGGAGCTCATTCAACCGAAAGCAACTTCTTCATCTCGTTGGCAGTGGAGGGCGAAAAAAAGTGGATAAATGGATGAATAGCCCATGGTTTATACGCATCTTTTCTTTATTGTTAGCACTTATGATTTACGTTTCAGTTAATATTGAAACACAATCTAATAGTACGTCACGAAATACGGTTGGACAAACGGATATTGAAACGGTGACGGACGTACCGGTTGTAGCGTATTACGATCAAGAAAACCTTGTTGTTTCTGGCATTCCTCAATCGGTCAACGTCATGCTTGAAGGACCAAAAAGTATTGTCACGCCAACGAAGCTTCAACGAGATTTTGAAGTGTACGTTGATTTATCTAAATTACCAATTGGTACGCATACCGTCCCTTTGAAATACCGAAATATTTCTGAAAAGTTACGCGTCACCATTGATCCAGCGACAATTACTGTAACTATCGATGAACGAGTGTCAAAAGACTTTCCGGTGGAAGTCGACTTTATTAACAAATCGCAAATTGCAGATGGTTATTCACCGGAACAACCAATTGTTAAACCAAATATTGTGAAAGTGATGGGAGCAAAAACATTAATTGATAAAGTGGCATTAGTAAAGGCGCGCGTCGATTTAAAAGGAGTCGAAGAAACGATTGAACGAGAATCGAAAGTGACGGTATATGATAAAGAAGGAAATGTATTACCGCTTGATGTAGAACCATCTATTGTCGATATTACCGTACCGATTAAAAGCCCAAGCAAGACCGTTCCTCTAAAAATTGAACGAAAAGGAACGTTACGAGAAGGATTAAGCATCGTCAAAATGGAAGTCATTCCGAGTGAGGTAACGATTTTTGGACCAAAGGCAAAAATCGACGAAATCGAATTTATTACTGGCATTGAAATTGATTTAAGCGGTATTACAAGCAATACGACTTTACAAGTCGATGTACCTGTTCCAAAAGGGGTGAAAGCTGTAGACCCAGCGAAAGTTACAATTTTAATTGAAGTGGAACAAGAAAAAGAGAGAACGTTTTATAATGTTCCAATTGAAATCATTGGACTAAACGATGCATATAAGGCTGAGTTTATAAATCCTATCGATCAAAATATGACGCTCACGGCATTAGGAGCTCAACGTGTACTGAATGCTATTCAGTTGCAGGATATTGAGGTATACTTAAACGTTAGTGAATTAGGTATTGGTGAGCATAATGTGCCAATTGAAGTCAACGGGCCTCAAAACGTTCGATGGAAACTACCGCAAAAAGAAGCAACCATTCGTATCACAAGAAATGAGTCATGATAAAAGGAGCGATAGCATGGGTAAGTATTTCGGAACAGACGGTGTTCGAGGGATTGCCAATAGTGAATTAACACCAGAATTAGCTTTTAAAATTGGCCGCTTTGGCGGTTACGTATTAACGAAAGATAAAGAACGTCCGAAAGTGCTAATCGGGCGCGATACGCGCATTTCTGGTCATATGCTTGAAGGAGCGCTTGTAGCTGGACTGCTCTCCATCGGGGCAGAAGTGATGCGCCTCGGCGTGATTTCTACACCAGGTGTAGCTTATTTAACAAAAGTATTAGGGGCGCAAGCGGGGGTTATGATCTCCGCTTCGCATAACCCTGTTCAAGACAACGGCATTAAGTTTTTCGGACCAGATGGTTTTAAGCTGTCCGATGAACAAGAACAAGAAATTGAAGCTCTTCTCGATAGTGAAGAAGATACGTTGCCACGTCCAATCGGCAAAGATTTAGGACAAGTAAACGACTATTTTGAAGGCGGACAAAAATATTTACAATATTTAAAGCAAACAGTAGACGAGGATTTTTCCGGCATTCACGTCGCGCTTGATTGCGCGCACGGTGCGACATCGTCATTAGCGACGCACTTATTTGCCGATTTAGATGCCGATGTGTCGACAATGGGGGCATCACCGAATGGGTTAAATATTAACGACGGTGTCGGCTCAACACATCCGGAGGCGTTAGCCGCATTTGTGAAGGAAAAAGGGGCAGATGTAGGATTAGCGTTTGATGGAGATGGCGACCGATTAATTGCGGTTGATGAAAATGGTGAAATTGTTGACGGTGACCAAATTATGTACATTTGCGCAAAATATTTACATGAACAAGGGCGTTTGAAACATCAAACGGTCGTCTCAACCGTCATGAGCAACCTTGGTTTTTATAAAGCGCTTGAAGCGCAAGGGATCAAAAGTGTGCAAACAGCCGTTGGTGACCGCTATGTTGTGGAGGAAATGAAAAAGAACGGCTATAATTTAGGTGGAGAACAATCAGGGCATATTATTTTCTTAGATTACAACACGACAGGAGACGGGTTGTTGACAGCGTTACAGCTTGTCAACATTATGAAAGTAACGAAAAAGCCGCTTTCTGAGTTAGCAGGGGAAATGAAAAAATACCCACAAAAATTAGTGAACGTCAAAGTAACGGATAAACATGAAGCAATCGCAAGCGAAGAAGTGCAACACGTCATTCGTGAAGTCGAAGAAGAAATGGCTGGAAATGGTCGTATTCTCGTTCGTCCGTCTGGTACGGAGCCACTCGTTCGTGTCATGGCAGAAGCGCCGACAAACGAGCTTTGCGATCAATACGTTGAGCGAATTGCAACTGTTATTCGTGAGCGCTTTGGCACACAATAATGTTTTTGATAAACAATATGCATAAATGGAACGGTTTATTCCATTTATGCATATTTTGTTTATACAGGGGTAAGCGATACGCATTGACGTTTGCCTCTTTGTTGTTGTAAACTATTGTTGTTTGACATCTTACGTGAAAGGAGGGTAGCGGAAAACAACAGTTATTAAAGCGCCTGGACTAAGCTTTGGACGGGAAGAAAGCTTAGTTGACGAGGAGGAGGTTTATCGAGTGTTCGGCGGATGCCTCCCGGCTGATGCGATGACAGCCGCAAGTTCTTTCTTAAAACAAAGAGGCGACTCTTTGCACAAAGGAAAGAACGTTCATCGCACATACGAATCAAGGGGCAAGAGCCCCTTCTTGCCCCTATTATTAGGGAGGACTTGTTATGTGCGGAATCGTTGGTTATATTGGTGAACAACCATCAAAGGAAATTTTATTGTACGGATTAGAGAAATTAGAGTATCGTGGATATGACTCTGCAGGTATTGCGTTATTAAACGAACAAGGTGTACATGTGTTTAAAGAAAAAGGACGCATTGCTGATTTGCGGGCCATTGTCGCAGAAGATGTAGACGCGCCGCTTGGCATCGGTCATACACGTTGGGCGACACACGGTGTGCCAAACCGCGTCAACGCCCATCCACACCAAAGTGCATCTGGTCGCTTTACCCTTGTGCATAATGGTGTAATCGAAAACTACGAATTGCTAAAACGTGATTATTTAGCACACGTGTCGTTTCAAAGTGATACAGATACAGAAGTCATTGTGCAGTTAATTGAAACATTCGTGAACGACGGATTGGCGGTAGAAGAAGCGTTTCGTAAGACGCTTTCGCTCTTGAAAGGTTCCTATGCGATCGCTTTAATTGATGCAGAAAATGATGGCGTCATTTACGCGGCGAAAAATAAAAGCCCGCTTTTAGCTGGATTAGGCAAAGGGTTCAACGTTGTCGCAAGCGATGCATTAGCGATGCTGCAAGTGACAAACGAATATGTCGAGTTAATGGATAAAGAAATCGTCATCGTCACAAAAGAAAGTGTAACGATTAAAAAGTTAAATGGTGAAGTCGTAGAGCGCGCGCCATATGTAGCGGAGTTGGATGCAAGCGACATTGAAAAAGGAACGTATCCTTACTACATGTTAAAAGAAATTGACGAACAACCGCTTGTCATTCGCCGTTTAATTGAAAAATATCGCAACGAACAAGGTGAACTAGCGATTGATGAAGACATTGTGCAAGCGATTAATGAAGCGGATCGCTTATATATTGTCGCATGCGGCACGAGCTATCATGCGGGTTTAGTCGGTAAACAATTGATCGAAAACTGGGCGAAAATTCCTGTGGAAGTGCATATCGCAAGCGAATTTTCATACAACATGCCGCTTTTATCAGAAAAACCGCTCTTTATTTATATTTCACAAAGTGGGGAAACAGCGGACAGCCGTGCGGTGCTCGTGCGCACGAAAGAGCTTGGTTGTAAATCATTAACGATTACGAACGTGCCAGGCTCGACATTATCGCGCGAAGCAGATTATACGCTTCTTCTTCACGCTGGACCAGAAATCGCTGTTGCATCAACGAAAGCATATACAGCACAAATTGCAGTGCTTGCGATGTTAGCAGCGGTTGCCGCAAAAGCAAAAGGCATCGCGCTAGATGTTGACGTCACAAAAGAACTCGGCATTGTTGCGAATGCGATGGAAACACTTTGTGATGCAAAGCATGAAATGGAAAACATCGCACGCGAATATTTAGCGACAACACGCAACTGCTTCTTTATCGGTCGTGCAGTTGACTATTATGTCGTATTAGAAGGCGCATTAAAGCTAAAAGAAATTTCTTACATTCAGGCAGAAGGTTTTGCAGGCGGGGAATTGAAGCACGGCACAATTGCGTTAATTGAAAAAGGTACACCGGTCATCGCACTTGCGACACAAGAACATGTGAATTTAAGCATTCGTGGGAACGTAAAAGAAGTTGTCGCGCGCGGTGCCAATCCGTGCATCATTTCCATGAAAGGATTAGATATGGAGGACGACCGTTTCGTCATTCCAGCTGTTCATCCAATGCTTACGCCGCTTGCATCTGTCGTTCCATTGCAGCTCATTGCTTACTATGCGGCACTACATCGCGGTTGCGATGTCGACAAACCACGCAACTTAGCGAAATCGGTAACGGTGGAATAAAGCTTAAAAAACACACGTCATGGATTACGATGCATGTAATCGGACGTGTGTTTTTTCGTGTAAATATTTATGCCTTGTTGTTTCGTTTGTTTTGCTGATACAGTTGTACGATTTGTTCCTCCTGTTCGCGAATGGTGACTTTTGGAACAGGGGTCGGTTTTTTGTTTTGATCGATGGCGACCATTGTTAAAAAGCATGTCGTTGTTAAGTGATGTTCGCCTGTAAATAAATCTTCTGTTTCGACTTTGACGAATACTTTCATGGATGTGCGACCGGTCGAGTAGACGAATGCTTCGAGTTTTAAAATGTCACCTACTTTCGCGGACGAAATGAAATCAACTTTGTCGATCGAAACGGTGACGACTGCTTTTCGTGCATGACGCATGGCGGATATTGCCGCAATTTCATCAATGTAAGCTAAAACGGTACCGCCAAAAATCGTGCCGAGATGGTTCGTATCAGAAGGTAATACGAGACGCGTTTGAATCGTTTTTGACTGCTCGACGCTTACTTCCATGATTTCATCCCTCCGTACGCTAAAAGACGCTCGCGGTATTCGCGTGCTGCCTCTACCATCACTTGAAGTGCGGCAATCGTTTCTTCTTCTTTTCGAGTTTTTAATCCGCAATCTGGATTGACCCAAAATTGTTCTGGACGAAGAACGCGAAGTGCTCGTTCGATTTGTTCGCTTAGTTCTTCTTTTGTCGGAATGCGTGGGCTATGAATGTCATACACCCCTAATCCGATTCCCTTCTCATACTCATATGTTTCAAATACAGAAACAAGTTCACCATGGCTTCGTGACGATTCAATGGAGATGACATCCGCATCAAGTTCATCAATGACATGCATCATATGTTCAAATTGTGAATAGCACATATGCGTATGAATTTGCGTCTCCTTTTTCACCGATGAGGTCGTGATACGAAATGCGATAACGGCATCTTCCCAATACGATGCGTGTTTCTCTTTTTTGAGCGGCAGTCCTTCCCGTAACGCTGGCTCATCGACTTGAATGATGCGTATCCCTTCTTTTTCTAACAGCAACACTTCCTCACGAATCGCAAGGGCAAGCTGCATAAGTACCTGTTTGCGTGAAATATCGTTGCGAACGAACGACCAGTTCAATATCGTCACAGGTCCCGTCAGCATTCCTTTCACAGGTTTGTTCGTTAACGATTGAGCATACACCGTTTCTCCTACAGTCATTGGATGTAGATGCGCAATATCGCCAAAAATAATTGGCGGGCGCACACAACGCGAGCCGTACGATTGTACCCAACCGTTTGTCGTGCATGCCATCCCTTGTAGCTTTTCACCGAAAAACTCCACCATGTCTGTACGCTCAAATTCGCCATGGACAAGCACGTCGAGCCGTAGCTGTTCTTGAATGTCGATCCATTTTGCGATTTCTTTTTTTATAAACGATTTATATTGATTGTCATTCCATTCACCTTTTTTCCACTTCATCCGAGCTTGGCGCACGTCGCTCGTTTGTGGAAAGCTGCCAATTGTCGTTGTCGGAAAAAGTGGAAGCTGCAAATGGGCTCGTTGTGCTTTTTGTCTTTCGCTATAAGATGTTCGGTTTAATGGAACGGTTGTGATATCGTCTGTTTGTTTAGATTGACGGAACTTGGAAAAATAAACGGTTGTTTGTTCATCGTATTTGATTAGCTCGTCGATCGTTACGTTTCCTTTCATATGCTCTGTCAACATACGTATTTCATCTAATTTTTCATCCGCAAATGATAAAGTACTAGCAAGTTCTGTTGGTAACGTATGTTCATGTTTTGTTGTGACAGGGACATGTATTAAGCTGCAAGACGGTTGAATGATCAGTTGTTCAGAAACGCCTGCTAAATGATGAAGGAGCTTCGCTTTTTGCACAAGCGAACTTTTCCATACATTTCGGCCGTCGACAATACCAGCAACTAATATTTTATCTTTCGGAAATCCGTAAGTATTTATGACTTCCATGTTTTCGCCATCATCATGAACAAAATCAAGCCCAATGCCTGCGACAGGCAAAGCAACAACTTCACGGTAATGAGATACGCTAGCAAAATACGTTTGTAAAATAATATTTATGTTCGGTATATCGCGGTGAAAAACGTTGTATACATGATGAAATGCGTTGATGATATCATCGTCTATATTTTGAACGAGAATCGGTTCATCCATTTGTACGAACGACACTCCAGCCTCGCCTAGTTGTTTTAACAATTCCACATAAACAGGAACTAAGTGCGCAAGATGCTTTCGCCATTCGTTGCGATCGTATTGTTTCGAAAGTAAAAGAAATGTAATCGGTCCAAGTAACACAGGCTTTGCTTCAATATGGAACGTTTCTTTTATTAGTTTGTATTCTTGCAATAGCCGATTTTCCACCAATTTCGGCTTAGTTTGCCCGATTTCAGGAACGATGTAGTGATAATTTGTATTAAACCATTTCGTCATTTCAAGGGCATGTTGTCCGTTCGTGCCACGCGCCATCGCAAAGTATTGCTCTAGCGGATTAACTATTTGTTTGAATCGCTCTGGAATATATCCGAACATAAATGCTGTATCTAACACATGATCGTATAAGGAAAAATCTCCGATCGGAATGAGATCAATTCCTTTCTCGACTTGTTTGCGAATCGAATCAAGTCGAATCGTTTCCATCGTTTTTGTGAACTGCTCTTCGTTCATTTGCCCATTCCAAAAAGATTCTAATGCTTTTTTCCATTCCCTCTTTTCTCCAATACGTGGATATCCTACATTCGAACTGTAGATTAACATATACAAGCACCTCCAGTTATTTTATCCCAATCAAGCAGAAAAACCCCCTTCCAAACAGAAGGAGGGCATAGCTAACTCGTATTGAGATACGTGAAGTGCCTCAACATCATATGTCCTCACTCCTCCCTATGACGCGTAGGTCGTAAGTGCATACAACAGGCAGGTCTCCTGACTTAGCTTCATCGCTGTTTATCTCCTTCCCATTTCAAATGAAACAGTGGATTGTGATAAACAGCTCTGCATCACAGTGGCGCGACCGTGTTGGACTTTCACCAAACTTCCCTTTTAAGATTCACAGCATGTGTGAACCACCTGTTGCGTGAACTTATTATTTTGTTGTATAAAATTCAGAATAAACGAACTTTTTGTTTTTTTCAACCGAAATATTTTCTCGTGTGGAGTTTTGAGAGATGTAACGCCGTAGTTAATGGTTATATTTTTCTTTTAAGTTAATATTAATATTTTATTGATAATTTTATGTTAAAAAGTATTGATTTTTTTTGTTATAGTTTTACATAAAGTGGATTTAAATATAAATTTTTTTAATGAAAGGGAGGCAGAAGGGTTATGTTAACTAACGAAAACAAAAACTTGCTAATGAAAATAAAGGACATTTTGATTCGAGAAGTTCCTAAAACGACCGATATTATACAAATATATAGATTGTTACAGGATAATAATTACTCGGAATACAAGTGTAGTGTACTAAAAGAACCTCGTTGGAGCGATGATGCATTTATTGTAAAAATTTCAGATAGTAACTCATCGGACTTTACGTTGAAAATTCACTATGATAAATATCCTATGGCATCACATGTTTATAATTCTCCCCATTTACTTACCAAGCTGGAGCAGTGTTTATTTTCAACCACTATTGTTGAAACATTTATTATACCCAATGGCCACCTAAATAACATAAGGTTTGTCTTTTATGAATATATTGACGGTACTCCGCTAGATAAGCTATATACATGCACCTTAAAACCATGACTTCTGTATGAACACCTTTTTTCATGGCTATACTGCTCCTAAATATTTCTATACAAAAGGAGCGGAATTGGCATGAAACGTTTGAAAATCACAAATGATCACGGCTGGACACCTCGAACCCTTCGGAAACAAGAACGGAAAATCAAAGATGCTTCCCTCCGTGTTCGGGTGACCGCTGTTCGTCTTGTCATGGAAGGTCACCTCGGTAAAGATGTCGCGAAAATGGTCAACGTATGCCGTCAATCGGTTGCCCTCTACGTTGCGCGATTTAATCAAGGTGGGCTCGATCATCTACTCGATCGTCGCTTACCACCTGGTCGCGTGCCATTTCTTACGGAAGAACAACAACAAGAAATCAGACAACTCGTGTTAACTACTACACCTGTGGATGCTGGCTGGGGCATCGCTTCGTCATGGAACACGCGCATTTTACAATCTTACATTCAACAAACCTATGGTGTTTCCATGTCACGGGAAGGGATTCGCAAGTTGTTGCATCGTTTGCGTTTGTCATGGACACGCCCGACGTATAAGCTCGTCAAAGGAGACGCTAAGCGTCAAGCTGCTTTTCAAAGAGAACTTGAATTTATAAAAAAAAACTAATTACCGAGAATGCCATGCTGTTTTATGTGGATGAGACACATGTTCGTGCCTATCAAGCGCTACGTACGACATGGGCAGAAGTAGGAAATCAAAAACACGTGCCGAGCTACGGTCACCACGCCCACGTTTCTATTTTTGGCGCCGTCGATGTTCAACAAGGCGATGTGGTATTTCATCGCGCATCATCCGCCAATGCCGAAACGTTCCTCGACTTTTTGCGCCGATTGAAAGAGAAATATACGGACCGATTCCTCGTGCTTGTGTTGGACAATGCGCGTATTCATCATGCCAAGATGGTGCAAGCCTTTCTTGATGGCGAGGAAGGCGATGCTTTTCATTTCATCTTTTTGCCACCGTATTCTCCACAGTTAAATCCGATTGAACGGCTGTGGAAGTGGTTGAAAGATGAAGTGATTGCCAACGTTTTTCACAAGGATCAAAATGACATTGCCCAATCCATTACTCGCTTTGAACAGTACGTTCTACAACACCCGGATGAGGTGTTACGCCGCATGGGGTGTGCTGTGTGAATCAGAGGTTAAAATGCCAATTTGGATGTATATATCAATTGTTTGGGATTGCACTTACCATTTGCGAATATCCCCTACTTCTTCACTTTCTAGGATCTTGATTCCTTGTTCATTAACTATATCTATATACTTTGCGCTACTTTCAATATAAAAAGCAATATAATTATACTTAATATCCTTATAAGAAAAACTGTTTGTAGATTCTGATGTAGTGTTGCCGTATATAATTTTTACTGTATTTTTATTTAATTGGATATCTTTGATAACTAGCTCACTATTATCTAAATAGCTGTTTCTTGCAATTAGGATCGAAAAGATATATCCGTCTTGAATCCCTCTCTCTCTTTTAATTACCACCACATCTCTTTTTTGAAGAGACTTTAGTATTTTGGAGAAGAAGTATATCTTACCTATAAAGCTTTGAACTTTTAGATTGAACATTTTATTTTGTTCTAGTTTAAATTTTGTTATATTCAATATTAAACAACCTTTCACTTTAATATATATATGTTTAAAATATAATCAAGTATATAAGATTTTCAGAAAGGGGATGTAGTAATGAATTCACAAAAGATCCTAATTTCTTTTATGTTTTTACTTCTTGTAATCTTGGCCGGTTGTAATAATGCAACTACTAGGAGCGTCTCTGAAGTCGATAAAAATTCTTTGCCTATAGGGACAGTAGTTAAATTAAAGGAACTAGATGAAAAAATAATGATTTATGGAAATAACGTCACTCGAAGCACAGATAACAAGAAATATAGGTACCTAGGCTGTTTTTATCCAGATGGTTTTACTTCTAATGATTATAATGTATTTTTTAATGCTAATGATATCGAAGAAGTTTACTATTTAGGCTACAAAGAATGATTATTATAATTACTAAGTAAGGGAAGTCTGCTACGTAAGTAAACTTCCCTTCGGCATTCTTTAAAGGCTAGTTCTCAGAATTTTCTCTTCTTGATTTTCATATCCTTTAAATACCAATGTTTCGATAGCGTCCTTGTTAAAGAAAATATTATACGCATTATTGATAAATCCGTGAGGATAAGGACATCCTACATAATCGTATTGTTTTCCTGTAGTAGACTGCACTACATTTCTTCCATATATCATTACCAAATAATTAATACCATCTAATTTTACTACGCTACCTATTGGTAGAATATCTTTCATAATCATACAGATACCTAGCCTTTCAATTCAATTCCCCAACCAAAGCCTACACCAAGGGCTGTATAAGCTTTTACTTTAGTTTTACTAATATCATATTTTGCTCCAATTGATCCTACTCCTATAGAACCACTGATTGATATTGATTTCTTCGTAAATGGGATCTTGATATCGATACTTGATGAGTATTTATGGAGTGTAGCC
Source organism: Anoxybacillus suryakundensis (assembly GCF_001418025.1). Classification (NCBI taxonomy): domain Bacteria; kingdom Bacillati; phylum Bacillota; class Bacilli; order Caryophanales; family Anoxybacillaceae; genus Anoxybacillus; species Anoxybacillus suryakundensis. The sequence goes on along the minus strand of NZ_LIOK01000025.1, from coordinate 10,964 downwards.
TCTCCACCAATTGAAATCCCCTTTTTATTGGCTTTGGCATGCGCTTCAACTTCCCCAACAGATACTTTCGCTTCTCCACCTACATATTTGCTTTTTGCAGAGACACTAGCGCCTGGACCACTGCAGCTTGCTCCCCCTCCTACTCCCCAACCACTGGAGTATCCCTTACTTACAGAACAATTCGGTGTATGAATTGCAACACCCATAACACTGATCCTCCTTTAGATCAAAAAATAAATTATCGCCCATATTATACCACATAAATATAAAAATGGTGTATTTGATAACCTAAAATTGAGCCACTTTTCAACGGTTCGATCACATAAATCTCCGTTTCCGACCTATAAGCTCGTCAAAGGCGATCCAGTGCTTCAAGCAGCCTTTGAAAAAGAACTCGAGTTTATAAAAAAACTAATCATGGAAGAAATCGTTCTTCTTCATGTCGATGAGACGCATGTTCGTGCCTATCTAAACATGGGTTAGTCAAATAACACTCGCTTTTATGGCGAGATTTTTTTATTTTTTCGCTTTACATTGACGTTACGTAAACGTTTATAGTGAAATTGTCAGGAGGTGATTGGGTGGAATATACGGTGCAACAGTTAGCGAAATTGGCGGGGGTGACGAGCCGAACGCTAAGGTATTACGATGAAATCGGTCTGTTGAAACCGGCAAGGGTTAATGCATCAGGCTATCGCATATATGGACCGAAAGAGGTAGATCAACTCCAGCAAATTTTGTTTTATCGCGAGCTCGGGGTGGATTTAGAAACGATTAAGCAAATCATCACCGCCTCATCATTTGACGACGTACAGGCGTTGAAGCAGCATCGCGAAAAACTCTTGGCAGAACGGAGGCGGTTAGAGGCGCTAATCGCCAATGTCGAAAAAACAATATTAGCAAAAGAAGGGAGAATCATCATGAGCGACAAAGAAAAGTTTGAGGCGTTTAAACAGCAGCTTATTGACGAAAATGAACGAAAATATGGCAAAGAAATGCGGGAAAAGTATGGCGATGAGCAAGTGAACAAATCAAACGAAAAAGTAAAAAACATGACGCAAGCACAATACGAAGAAGCGACAAAGCTCGGCGAAGAAGTATTGCGCGTATTGCATGAAGCGTTTTTGACGGACGACCCAGCGGGAGAGCTTGCGCAAAAAGCAGCCGATTTACATCGCCAATGGTTAACCTATTTTTGGAATCACTACTCCAAAGAAGCGCATGCACGATTGGCGCAAATGTACGTTGACGATGAGCGGTTTAAAGCATACTACGATCAAAAACAATCAGGAATGGCGGAGTTTCTTCGTGATGCGATTTTCATTTATACAGGAAAAAAATAGGCATGCAGTGGCCTGTCTTTTTACACATTGTAAAAGTTTGAAAAAAGATGTATATTTAAATGAGAATGATAATCAAATTTAAAAGGTGATAGCGATGGAACAATTATACGATGTGACGATTATTGGAGGCGGGCCGGCAGGGCTATATGCTACGTTTTATAGTGGGCTTCGAGAATTGAAAACGAAATTGATCGAGTATCAGCCGCAGTTAGGCGGAAAATTACATGTGTACCCGGAAAAAATGATTTGGGATGTTGGCGGGCATGCACCGATTACTGGAGAGGAGCTACGTAAGCAACTTGTCAAACAAGCATTAACGTTCCATCCAACAGTTGTACTAAACGAAAAAGTCGAAACGATTCGGCGAAGAGAGGACGGCATATTTGTTTTACAAACAGCATCCGGACAACAACATATATCGAAAACGGTCATTATTGCGGTAGGAAGCGGTATATTAAAACCGCAAAAGCTTCAAATTGAAGGAGCAGAAAAGTTTGAGATTACAAATTTACATTATACGGTGAAGTCGTTAAAACAGTTTAAAGAGAAAACGGTGATCATTTCGGGTGGAGGAAATACAGCAATTGATTGGGCGAATGAGCTCGTACCAGTTGCGAAAAAAGTATATGTCACTTATCGCAATGAGTCGCTAAAAGGACATGAAGCGCAAGTGACGCAATTATTAAATAGTTCGGCGACTTGCTTTTTCCACACGTCCATTACAAAATTCGTTGCTAGCTCCGATCATGAAACGATTAAGCGAGTCGTGCTGACAAATCAGGAAACAGGTGATATATTCGAGCTCGATGTGGACGATGTGATTATTAGCCATGGATATGAACGGGATGCGTCATTGCTTACCAACAGTGAACTGCCTATCCAAATGATAGACGAATATTATATCGCAACAAATGCAAAAGGGGAATGTTCTGTACCTGGCTTATATGCGGCTGGCGATATTTCAAAATATGATGGGAAGTTATACTTGCTTACCGGGGCGTTCCAAGATGCAGCGAATGCAGTCAATAGCGCAAAAAGATTCATAGAGCCCACTGCCGATCCGTATGCGATGGTATCTTCACATCACGAAGCGTTTAAGGAACGAAATCGAGAGTTAGTGAAACAAATGTTGAAATGATAGTAATGCATAAATTCGTTTGTTTGAACGCAAACTTTCGATAAAACAAACGAGGTGAAAATTTTGCTTAAACAACGAAACATATGGATGATGGTGTTGATGTTATTTATATTGACAGCGTACAGCCACCCACTTACTGTGACAACGAAGCAAATAAAATATACAAATGAACTAATGGAAGTCGATTTAAACATCCCGATCGTATCAGGTTCAGTCAATCCATCGTTTCAGCGCCAAGTGAACGGTTTATTACGAAAGGAATCACTTGATTTAAAGCGCCAAGTCGAAAAAGAAGCGCATGAAAATATGGCAATAAGTAAAAAGGAAGGATTTCCATATCGATTGCATGCAGCAGTCAGCAATTATGAAGTGACGTACAACCAACATGGCATTTTAAGCATTCCGGTTACGTTATATAGCTATACAGGTGGGGCGCACGGCATGACTGTGAAAGTGCCAAACAATTTTGATTTTCATACAGGCAAATCGTTGCAACTGAGCGATTTATTTAAAAAAGGAACGAACTATAAACAAGTGATAAAGGACGAAATCGTCGCCCAAATTAAAAAAGAAGATGATCTATATTTTGACAATGCGATTGCTGTCGTACAAAACATGCCGAACGACCAGCCTTACTATATGACGAAAGATGGTATTGTCGTTTATTATGGTCTATACGAAATTGCCCCGTATGCCGCTGGCATTCGCGAATTTCTCATTCCATTTTCGACTTTGCGGCCATATATGAAAATCCAGCTAGCGCAATAAAAGCGCTAGCTGGATTTCACTTATTGGTGAGAAGAAACGATTTCTTTTTTTGTTGTTTTTGCCATAGAGCTCCATCCTTCAATAGCTAAGAAAATGCATAACACGAACAGGACGAAAGCTGATCCGGCTAATAGCCAATTTTGGGCTAATGCGTTTTGATACATTAACATGCAAAGAGCAGCGATGGTCACAACGAGCATAAACACCATCGGGATGACAACATAAAACGATTTGGCGCCGATTTTCATGAGCCATGCGGAAACAGCTAGCAAAGCAAGCGCTCCGAGCATTTGGTTCGCTGCCCCGAAAAGCGGCCAAACGGATTGCCATGTTCCTGATAATGCAAGTGCTCCAGCCCCGATGAGACCGACTGTTGTTGCAATGTGGTTATTTTTAAATGCGTTTGTCCGCTCTTCACCGAGTTCTTGAATAGCGTAACGCATTAACCGCGTTGCAGAATCTAAAGTTGTTAATAAAAATGCTGATGCGGTAAGAGCGGTGAATGTGACAGCTGTTGCTTCTGGGATGCCGACATGAGACATAAAGTAACCGACGCCAGCAGAAAATGTACCAATTGGTCCACCAAGCTCACTCATACGAGCAGCAAAGTCAGCTTGGGTTAAATATGCGACCGTTCCAACAGAAATGATGGCTAAAAATGCTTCTAACAACATACCGCCATAGGCGATAAATCGTCCATTTTTCTCGTTATCAAGCTGTTTTGCGGTCGTCCCTGATGAAACGAGCGAATGGAAGCCAGAAATGGCACCGCAAGCGATTGTAATGAACAAAATAGGGAACAAAAATCCGAGCTTTTCGTTATAAAATCCGGTAAACGCTGGGAATTGAATGGTTGGTGCTGCAATAATCATACCGACAGCAGCTCCAGCGATCATGCCGTATAAAAGAAATGAGTTTAAATAATCCCGTGGTTGTAACAAAATCCATACAGGCAATACCGATGCAGCGTATGCGTAACCTAGTAAAATAAGTGACCATGTTGTTGCACTTAACGAAAGAGGATATTGAATACCAACCCATACAGATAAGAGCATGGCGATAACCCCTAACACGCTGGCTACAAATAAGTTCATTCGCATTTGATTAACAAAAAAGCCAAAAATTACTGCAATGCCAAGGAATAAAACAGACGCTGTAGCAGCTTGTGGAACAGCGACAAACGTATTCGCAACTAAAATAATAAATACCCCGACGACGAGCATGAGCGTCGCGATAGAGAAAGTCAAAAACAATACTTGTCCACGATTACCCATATATTGTTTAATAATCATTCCGATCGATTGTGCTTTATGGCGAATAGAAGCTTGTAGCGATGTATAATCATGGACGCCCCCGATGAAGATACCTCCAATCATAATCCATAAAACAGCCGGAACCCATCCAAATACTGCTGCCGTGATCGGTCCGACAATCGGGCCACCTCCAGCAATTGTAGCGAAATGGTGTCCAAGCAAAACAGGTTTTTTTGCTGGTACGTAATCTATACCATCATACATTTCGTGTGCCGGTGTTTTACGATCACCGTCTACTTTCAATTGTTTTTCAAGAAAACGTCCATATGTGAAATAGGCGATAAGTAAAATAATTCCACAAATAAGAAGCAACGTTAATAAATTCAATTCGTACCCTCCTCAAACGGTTTTTCGAAAACATCTGTTAACGGAAGAGCTTTCCGATGAGTAAATCGTTCTTTTTTGTTTAAAGCGATGATGGCCAAATAACATTCGAGCCAACCGTGTAAACCGAAACGAATAAATCGCAGCTTTCGAAAACGTTTCACCTCCTTTATGGCATCAACATGTGCCTCCGGTGCGACAATTGCCCCAATGAAAACGGTTGACATATGGTCTTGATGGTTGGATATGTAGTTCGGCACATGATTCATAAATGTTTGAGAGAATTGGATGACGTCTTCTTTTGTCACGACACTTTCTTTTTGCCACACAAAAATGAATTGCTCATTTTCAACAGCCCAAATTTTAGATTTTTTTGTCATAAAATATTTCTCATCGCGCCGATGGTAATGTGCATAAAAAGGTAAAGGAAACGTGCCGAGCTTTTCATCCCGATAAATGTTGAAATAGGGTGTAAGAATTGTTGTGAGAGTATTGATATATTTGTTCGTAGTCATTGTAGCCACCTTTTAAAATTTTCTGAATATTATTATATTTTAATAGGTAAAACATTTCAATGATTTTATTTTTTTCCTTTAAAACTATTTAACTGTAGTTGAGCAATTCCTATAACAATAATTACCATATAAAAAGAGACAAACAAGGAACACCTTATGCCACGTGGAGCTGTTTTTTCACGGCATCAATGGGGATATTTTGTTTCGCCGCGCCGTAGATAAATTCTACAAGACGATGTGCTTTGTTCGTTCGGAGAAGGTCAAGCCCGGTAGAGAAATCACCGTTGGACTCGAACATACTGTACACATAAGTCAGTTGTACCAAAATCTAATACCGTTTCACCGCACGAACGTGACGAACGCGGTACCCATCGAGCTTCAGCTGGTCTTTCGACTGACGGAAAAAACATTCGATCGACCAACGTTCCGCGTAGTAGCTTAGGATATCTTCATCGCTCAGCTTGCGATCCGTGCTCAACACGCAATGAAGGTGTTCCGATGTCATGATTGATCGGCTTTCCAAGCGAGGAGCACCACGGCATCCTTGAGACCGTTCAGAGCACCTTCGTAGCGATACACCCGATAACGCTCTTTTCCCACCGTGACGAGGCGGGTATCCCGTGGCTCCATAGATTTGGCAAATTCCTTTGCTTGAATGGCCGTCCCTTTTGGATAGAGAATCCGATTCGTCTTCAGCATCGCGATGACGTGAAACCCTTTTTTCAAGCAGGCTCCCACGAGGGTTTTCGATGGATACCAAGAGTCCATGAGCACATAAACGGGTTGGCGTGTATCTAAAGAAGAAAGCATCTCCATCGCAAGTTCCCCTTTGCTTTTCCCCGCCGGCTTGTCATAGAGGCGAAAGGCAAAAGGAAACGCTTGAGTCATCGTATGAACCATGGGCCAAACGAGAGAATGTCCCCAAATCGATTTTTTCTCTGCGAGAGAATAGTGCCAATCACACCCTTGGATCGCGTGTGTTGCCCGTGACGAGGGCTTCGTTTTTTGGCAAATCGTATCATCGATCGAAACAAAAATGGGGTGATGCTCTCGTTTCGCGTTGCATTCGACACGATGAAGCACCCACTGCTGAAGTTTGCGAAGCAACGTTTCTTCCTCCCATGGGCTTTTCGTGAAAAAATGGCTGAGTGTTGTGCGATGATTCGGATGATAAAATGTTTGTGGGAGAAAAGGAGAAAAAAAAGACCAGTTCTTTATTTGGTATAATAAGGAACCTGTCAGATATGTAAGCGAAATAGATGAAAAACGGGCTCTCCTCCTGGTAAGGTAGTAAGTGCGAAAAAATACAACCAAAGAAAGGAGTGGAGCCCATGCAGGATTATATCACAAGTGGCTTGACATTAAAAGATATCGAACAGTCTTTATTTAGACATATGCAAAAACAATATGGTCAGCTCCTTCAACAGGTGTTGGAGGAGATCGACCGCACATTGGCAGAACAGAGGGACAAGAAATGATATGCGCTCAAAGATAAGCGGACGATCCGACTCCAAACGCTATTTGGAGAGGTGGAAGTGAAGCGAAACTACTACTTTGACCGTGAAAAAAAGGTATATACGTCTTTACTCGATGTCTTTCTTCAGTTCGATGGGACGCAAGGAGTGAGCCCGCTATTAGAGGAGACAGCGATTCATCTCGCCGTGACGGGTTCTTCGTATCGACAGGCTGTGCAGTCGCTTGAAAAACTGGTGGGATACGCATGTATGAGTCACGAAACGATTCGCCAATTCATCATCGAGGCAGAGGTGGAAGGGCACCGTGCGATGGAGAAAAAAGGGCGTGTGTTTTTTATCGAAGCGGACGGGTTGTACGTGAAACGTCAACGAAGCCGCATCAAAGGAAAAGAAGAAAAGATCATCACGATTCACCAAGGATGGGAGAAAAACGGGAAGCGCGTATCCTTAGTGAATCGACGGTATATGGTTCATCAAACGAATGAACCGGTTTGGGAGGCTGTAGAGAATTTTCTGACGAAGGAATATGGCTATGATCCGCTTGATGATTGGGTGGTCATCAATGGAGATGGTGCCCCATGGATCACAGCGTGTCGAGAATATTTCGGGGACAGAGGGTACGTTCAACTCGATCGGTTCCATGTGGCGAGAGAGATTCGTCAATTGTTCCGAGGTCATGCAAGATATCGGGTGATTCGAAAGAAATTAGCATCATGGGATGAAGAAGGCGTGTTACGAGAACTCACAAGTGCCATCGGTACGCTAGAACATGAGGAGAAGGAAAAGCAACTCGAGGCGTTTGTTCGACGGATCGGGGAGATGCCAGGATGTTTGCGTGACTATCGCGTATGGTTGAAGGAAAAAGGGATCGACACGACAAACATGAGGGCGATGGGGAGTGCGGAAGGAACGATGCATGTGTTTGCGAAACGAAGTAAAAACGGTCGAAGTTGGAAAGATGCAGGGATTGAAGCGATGTTGCGAGCAATCGTCGCGATAAAAGATACGTTACTCATTCGGACACGCCGTGGGGTGATGTATGGCGTGGAAGAACGAGAAGAAACGAAACGAGAAACGATCGTGAAAAAGGCACTGAAGCGCGTGCAAACGCAAATGGCAGAAGTGGTACGAGATAACATCCCATACCTTCGCCAATCTTCAGGGGCACCGATTTACGAGGTATTGCAAGCATTGAAAGGTTTTTAAAACGAGAGAAAACGCACATACCTACAGGATGAGAGTGAGTAAAAGCGTTTACATATAACGATTTTATAAAACCATATATAACCAAAAAATCCGTCGAGAAAAAATCTCCCACAAAGTCTTGACTCAAACCAACATCGTCAAAAACTTGTGGATTCCTTGGTGATATGCTAATCTATTCATGAGACATGAACCCCCTTGTGAGTAGTTGTGGCACATCTATTCTAACCAAGGAATCGGGTTCATGTCTTCTTTTTTGTTTGGATGTAAATTTATGTTAGTGAATTTACTCATCTACAGTTTATATATAAAAAATAAAATTAAAGCCAAACATAAACGTTTTAGCATTTATATTATTTTGAATCGTTGTTTATCGGGTTAAATATCTCGAAATATACTTCTTCTTTTCCGTTTACAACAGCTATTAAAATAGGGCGTTCTTGCTTTTCGGCAGGAAGATAAACTTCAGTTCCAACAGGTAGCTTTGTTGCCATTCCTTGTTCAAAAGGTTCTCCTTTTTTATAAGTTAAGTTAATATCAAAAAGCTTCTCCCCAGTTTTTATATTGGAGTTATCCATTTGTTCTATGTGCTTTGCATTCATATAAATAGAGTCGCCATGTGCAAGTATATCAGCATTTTTGTTTTCCTTTAAAATTTCTGTAGCCTTTTCCTGCATTTCTTTATAAAACTGATTCATTTGATTTGCTCCCTGTTCCTTTGGGTTTGTTTGTTGTCCTGAGCAACCTACTAGAGATAAAAGTAAAAATGATAAACAAATAACGACTTTTAATGTTTTCATGTAATCCATCCCCTTTGACCTATCCTAATATTATACAATTTAGAATTTAATTGATGTAAATTGCGAAAATTATATACAATTATAAACTTGTTATAACAAAAGACAAGGGAGAATTTCCTTTGTCTTTTGAACCTATTATTCCTCATTAATTGACTCTTGGATTCGTTTTTCTAGCTCCCTTTCATACTTTTCTTTATATTCAGGAGAAAATGCTTCTTCTGGAACAATATATGTTTCATTTTCTGTTAGCATTTTTGCGCCATTTAAGTGTTCACCTGTGAGTGCATCAATATAAATTGCATTTGTTTCATTAACACTTAACTTATATGCAGGTCTTAATTCATCTTTTTCTAATCCTAAACCAATTGGGGATGAAAAATAAACAATTTCTGCCTTTGTAAAATCAACCTGAATCCGTGATGGGTTGACATCGATTTTGATTTGGTTGCTGGCTTTATGGATTTGTGATCCAGACTCCCCTTTTTATGTTTAAAACAGATGTCATCTTCACTCTCAGAAATGAAACAAATATATTTTTTGGTTATGTAAACCAAAGAAAAAAACAAAAAAGGACAGAGGGGTAGGATGAGTACAGAATCACGAACAATCGTTCGTTATACTCCTTCTCTCCATCTTAGGTACATGTTCAGAAGGGGCTCGCTATAGCCACTCCTTCGCGTCAACTTCATCCATAGTTGCCGCGATCGACGAACGAGTCGCCCTGCCATCGTGATCACCGTCTGAATAATCGTCTTGATGCGACGGCGTTTCACTTTGTGGTGCAACGGATGTCTCGGATCGCTTAATAGATCTTGTCCAATCAGGCGAAGAAGGTTGTACACGAAGGCTCCCATGACCAACACGAGCGCATTTGTTTTCATTTTCCCAGATGGAAGTCGCTCTAAATCTAAGTCGCTCTTTAGTTCGCTATGAAACTGTTCGCATGTCGCATGATCGTGATACAACGCGAGCACATCGCTCATTCGAACATGCTCGTATCCTTCGAGGCGCACCCAGTAGCTTTCGACTTCGTAATCAGGAACGAGCATCAGCTGTCCGTTGTGTTCCATCGTACGTTCCGTCACTTGGGTGACTTGAACGTACGTATACGTGTTTCCATCGATCGCTGCCTTCTGCGGAAGACATAGCTCATACGTTTGTACTCCTTCGGTTTGTCCATCATCGATGCGTCTGCCCTTTTGCGAAGCGATCTGGAACCAAAGCGCTTTCGATTCTCGGCGTAAGTTTCGCTTGATGACAAAGTCTACGTCTTCCTTTAGACATACATGCACATTCGCTTCCGCATCGTTTCCTGCATCCATGCGAATGAGCAGACGAGACGAGGTCAGTGGACGAGCTCGACGGATGGCGGTAGTTAAAAACGAAGGCATGTTGTCTTGTACATGTTGTTTCCCTGGACGTAGCTCGGCATGAACGATATAGCCTTCCTTCCCTGCATACGCAAACAACGGCGTAAAACCGTCAAATCCTTTATACGTTCGACTCACTCCTTCTTTTTTCGTATCGGAGTTGTCAAATGGGGAGCCATCTATATCAAGGGGAAGCCATGTCGTCTTTCCTTTGGTCCAACAAGGGGACAAGGTGGCATGCCGTTGAATCAACAGACGCATGGACTCCTCCCAAAGAATCGTTTCGGTCATCGGAAGACAAGCGAGCTGATCGAGTCGCTGTCGCAAGGTTGGGGAGGAAGGCACGTGCTGAATCCCCATCGATGTCGAAAAGATATCGTCCTGACGATACGCTTCGATATGATCAAAATCCGTTTTTCCTGTGGCAAGCAAGCCGATCATCGAGCGAATGACGTCGCTATGGGAAATGTGCACTTCTCGACGAACGGTTGGAAGCCGAAGCGCGTTTAGTCGTTTATCCAGTTTCGTTTGGTGTAGTAAGTAGCCCACGAGAGCAAGACCAGCACTTGGAGTCATCGCTTCATCTGTCAACACAAACCGAATCGGAAAATCTTTCATGACATTCACCCATTTGATGAAAAGTCGTTAACCTCGTTTTCCCTTATCGTACCAACGGTTTGTGATCATTGTAAAGATGTTTTGTCACGGATTCAGG
>NZ_LIOK01000024.1:0-27029 GCF_001418025.1 Anoxybacillus suryakundensis | reverse complement strand
TCATCGTTTACGGCGTGGACTACCAGGGTATCTAATCCTGTTTGCTCCCCACGCTTTCGCGCCTCAGCGTCAGTTACAGACCAGAGAGCCGCCTTCGCCACTGGTGTTCCTCCACATCTCTACGCATTTCACCGCTACACGTGGAATTCCGCTCTCCTCTTCTGCACTCAAGTCCCCCAGTTTCCAATGACCCTCCACGGTTGAGCCGTGGGCTTTCACATCAGACTTAAGGAACCGCCTGCGCGCGCTTTACGCCCAATAATTCCGGACAACGCTTGCCACCTACGTATTACCGCGGCTGCTGGCACGTAGTTAGCCGTGGCTTTCTCGTTAGGTACCGTCAAAGTAACGCCAGTTACTGCGCTACTTGTTCTTCCCTAACAACAGAGCTTTACGACCCGAAGGCCTTCTTCGCTCACGCGGCGTTGCTCCGTCAGACTTTCGTCCATTGCGGAAGATTCCCTACTGCTGCCTCCCGTAGGAGTCTGGGCCGTGTCTCAGTCCCAGTGTGGCCGATCACCCTCTCAGGTCGGCTACGCATCGTCGCCTTGGTGAGCCGTTACCTCACCAACTAGCTAATGCGCCGCGGGCCCATCCTATAGTGATAGCAGAACCATCTTTCAACATCAAAACATGCGCTTTGATGTATTATCCGGTATTAGCTCACGTTTCCGCGAGTTATCCCAGTCTATAGGGCAGGTTACCCACGTGTTACTCACCCGTCCGCCGCTAACGATTCAAAAGCAAGCTTTTGAATCGTCCGCTCGACTTGCATGTATTAGGCACGCCGCCAGCGTTCGTCCTGAGCCAGGATCAAACTCTCCATAGAAAAGTTATCCTTAGCTTCTGTACGCTTTTCGCTTCGTTCAGTTTTCAAGGAACATCTTGTCGCTTTTGAAGCGACTTTTTCATGTTATCATATCATGTTTTCGATGTCAACATTTTTTATTTTTAACCGCCGCTACACCTCAGCAGCGACGATTAAAAATATATCACGAACATTTTTAAACGTCAACACCTTTTCTTTATTTTTTTTTCGACCATGTAATGTCTATGAAACACACCTTGTCCTTTTGTTGCAATTTTTTCAACAGAAAGTATATGTTTTTCAACTAGAAATTCAAGCAAAATAGCTAAATCAACGCCGTATACTGCCAACTCTTGTTCATTGAGCAAATCCGCCATAGACCATGACGTTTCTTTTTTCTCAAGCACGTGTATAAGATGACTTGCTCCTTGTTTCAACTTCGAGTGGATAAAAAAATCACTTGCTAAAAATAACAATTGCAATCGTTTATCAAGCGGTTCTTCACTTCCAACTAACTCAGCATATAGTTTATGAACTTGTGGCTCAATATGTTTTACTTGGTTCCATACAGTTACTTCAGGATAAAAACCATTTTCGATAATAGATAGACGAGCTAAATGATGAAGTGCATGTAATACATGATTGTACGCATCAAGCCATTGATCTTTTTCAAAAAAACTTCGTCCTTCTATATATCGACGTACTAACTTAGCAAATTCTATTCCCATCTTTACTTTTCTTTCTTCTATCGGAAACTGCAATAAACGTTGCCGCCATTGTTCGATATATTCATTCCGATCAAATAACACTTTCCCATTTAACAACCAATTCATCACTTTTCGATTTGAACCGAGCAGCACCCATTCTTTCACTTGACGTTCATCTACAATGTGCAAAGATGCACTCTTTTCTTCGAACGCATAATGTTTGATAAAAATCGGTTCTTCCCCTTCTCGAACGATAACAAATAAAACGACATCAAACAAATCCGTCTCCGGAGAGTAATCCGACCCTTTTTCAATCATTAAAATTCCAAGCGTTTGCGGATGACTAGCTCGCTCTTGGTAAATCGGACGCAACACATCTTCCATAAACCGATTCCTCCACTTTTCAACATTGTTTGACCGTATTCGACAATTTCAAAAAAACTCCTGCTTATCATTTAAAACTTATGTTATAGTTATGCGTAGGAGGAGATAAATGTGGGTGTGAAATATTCAAGCAAGATCAACAAAATTCGTACGTTTGCGTTAAGTTTAATTTTTATCGGATTTTTCGTGATGTATGCAGGTATATTTTTCCGCACATCACCTATTGTTATGACGTTATTTATGATTTTAGGATTGTTGTTTATTATCGCAAGTACAGTCGTCTATTTTTGGATCGGAATGTTGTCAACAAAAACGGTACAAGTCGTCTGTCCTTCATGCAATAAAGTAACAAAAATGTTAGGACGAGTCGATGTATGTATGTACTGCAACGAACCGCTTACACTCGATCCAACCCTTGAAGGAAAAGAATTTGATGAAAAATATAATCGAAAAACAAGAAACAAAAAAAGCTGATAGCCACGTCGCTACCAGCTTTTTTAATGATGCCCTTTTTGACAGTCCGGACACGTTCCATAAATCTCCATCCGATGATGACTAACTTTAAATCCTGTCACATGCGCCGCTAAATCTTCGACTTCATCTAAGCCTGGATAATGAAAATCAACAATTTTTCCACACGTTTCGCAAATCACATGATAATGATGTGTCGTAACAAAATCAAAACGACTTGACGCATCACCGTACGTTAGTTCTTTGACAAGACCGACTTCTTTAAACACACGCAAATTGTTATACACAGTTGCGACACTCATATTTGGAAATTTTCCTTCCAAAGCTTTATAAATTTCATCCGCTGTTGGATGGGACATGGACTGAATCAAATATTCGAGTATCGCATGACGTTGCGGTGTAATACGGACGCCGGTTTCTTTTAACGTGTGAAGCGCTTCTTTTAATTGATGTGCGTGCGTCACCGTCATGCACCTCACTTTCATTTATAAAAATTATAATTATTAATTTATAATTTTTATAAATAGTGTACAAAAAAATGAAACCATTTGTCAATTGGATTTTTAGGGAAGAAAAAAAGGGCGATCGTTGAACAATCGCCGCATACATATTTGAGGAGGTGTGTGCTCTACTATATCGTACGCAACGATCCTTTTATTTGTTTGAGCCAACCGCCTCTTTTAAAGCGTTCAACACTTCTTCGACATGCCCATTTACTTTTACTTTTCTCCACTCTTTCACAATTTGACCGTTTGGATCGATTAAAAACGTCGAACGCTCAATCCCCATATACTCTTTCCCAAAATTTTTCTTTAACTTCCATACGTCATACGCCTTCGCTGCGTCTTGTTTTTCATCAGCAAGCAGCAAAAACGGCAAGTGATGCTTTTCAATAAATTTTTTGTGTCGCTCAATGGAATCAGGGCTAATTCCAATCACAATAGCCCCTAAATCCGTCAATGATTCGTAATGGTCTCGAAAATGACAAGCCTCTGTCGTACATCCTGGCGTCATATCTTTTGGATAAAAATACAATACGACATACTTCCCGCGAAATTGCGACAATGTCACGTTTTCCCCATTGCTTGCTGGCAATGTAAAGTCAGGTGCTTCCATATTTCCCCTCCTACCTTCTTTCTACATCCATTACGGTTCGAACAACAAAAGCGGCAGGTAGCGCATAGCCGAGCAACGCTTCGACCATCGCAATCCACCGGCCGATCCCAATCGGGACAATATCACCATAGCCAACGGAAAGCAATGTCACTGCACTAAAATATAAACTCGTTTCGACATATTGAAAAAAATTAGAAGCGACTATAGTCTTCCCATTTTCCATCATAACAACATGTCCATTTATATGCAAAATCGTATATACAAGCGCAAAGCCAATCATCGTCGTTGAATACACAAATAAAATGGCAATAAAGTTTTTTATCGAAATGACAGAACGCTTCGTCTGCCAAAATGAGAAAAAGCTCATACATATGATAAAAACAATAACCCCAATCCATACATACGTCACAACATCCCCTCCTGTCCTCATATATACGAGAGGATGTTTAAATTAATTCCCCGCACCGCGATAACGTTTGACGCCCGCATTCCATAACAGCACCGACAACGTAAAACAAACAATCCCCATCACCGGCGTCAAAAACGAGTACGTATACCATTCCGTTTTACGTAAAAAATACGCTGACGGATATACACCAACAAACGCAAACGGCAAAATCCATGTTAAAACGTAGCGAATAACACGATTGTAAATATCGACAGGGTATCTTCCGTAATTTCCGATGTTGTACATCATCGGCATAATCGAACTGCGTGCGTCAGACCAAAAACTAATGCTTGCTAACGAAATAAAAATACCTGCATAAACGAACGTTCCTCCTAAAACGAACAACACAAATAAAATGACATCATACCAATGAAACGATAAATGTAATCTTGATGCGGCATAACCCATAACAACTAAACCAGTAATTCCTCCAAGAAGCGACTCTAATTCCATTCGTTCAAGCACAATTTGGAACAAACTATGCACAGGGCGGGTTAATACACGGTCCATTTCCCCGCGCACAATATATCTTTCGTTAAAATCCCAAATATTAAAAAACGCAGCAAACAAAGCAAACGGTACTAAAAAGAAGCCATAAATAAAAATAATTTCATCGCGCGTCCATCCGTTTAAAAATTGTGTATGTCCAAATACAACAAGAATAAAAATTAAATTTACACCTTGAAACATTAAATCAGATAAAAACTCCACAAACAAATCGGTACGATATTGCAGCTTCGTCTTTATATATTGACTCATATACTGAAGAAAAATAGACATATAAAACATATGTTCACCCCCCTTGAATGATGAGTTTTCGTTTGGCCGCTTTCCATAACAAATAAATCGGAACAATCAATACGACGCACCAAACAGCCTGAAACATCATTCCTTTGATCGCTTCATCCCTTGTAAAGCTTTCCGTAAAAATCATACTCGGAATGTAACTGATCGCTTGAAAAGGCAAATAGTGCATCACATGTTGTGCCCATTCGGGATAAAAGCTAATGGGTAAAATAAGCCCTGAAAATAAATCAATAACAAATCGTTTGGCGCGAAGTAACCCTTCTCCATTTAACGTAAAAAACGTGACCATCCCAGCTATTAAATTGAGCTGAGAATTAATAATAAAACTAAGCATTGTCGACAAAGCAAAATATCCCCACGTATGAACATTCGTTGTAAATTGGAGTGAAAAAACAAATGTGACAATGACCATGCCGGGAAGCGAAAAGAAAATGAGTCGGAAAATCCCTTCTCCAAGCCCTTGCATCGTTCTCATAATCAAATAGTTGTACGGACGAATAAGTTCAATCGCCACTTTTCCTTCACGAATTTCCATCGCAATTTCACGATCAATGTTATTAAAATAAAACGCTCTTGCCATCCAAGCAATCGCGACATACGTCGTCATTTGTTCCACTGTCATTCCTTGAATAGATGACTGTCCTCCATAAATGGCAGACCATAAAAAATAATACGCACCAATATTAATGCTATAAATAAAAATGCCGCTATAATAATTCGTGCGATAAGCTAACATCATTAAAAAACGCATACGAATCATCTCAATGTATTTACCCATGGTGAATCCCTTCTTCGTAAATGTTGCGAATAATTTCTTCCGTCGATACTTCGCGAATATGAATATCTTTTAATTCATAGGAGGAAACGACTTTTCCAATGACATGTGCCATATCTGCGGCACGAACATGCGCCACCCAACTATATCGGTCCTCTCCTTGTTCCCATGCCGCATCAACGAGCAGCATAAGCTCTTCTTTTGAGACGATATCGCGAAATTGAAAATGAATTTGCTTTCCTTCTCCCCAATTTTGCTTCAAATGTTGCAATGATCCGTCGTAAATGATTTTTCCTTCGTCAAGCATAATGACGCGTTCACAAAGCGCTTCAATATCTGTCATATCGTGCGTCGTTAATAAAATCGTCGTGTTGTATTTTTCATTAATTTCTTTTAAAAATTGACGAATTTTTAACTTGACAAGCACATCTAAACCGATCGTCGGCTCATCTAAAAATAAAAGTGGCGGATTATGAATGAGCGCAGCTGCTAATTCACAGCGCATTCGCTGACCGAGCGATAACTTGCGCACAGGCTTATCAAGCAACGGACCAATATCTAACGTTTCAATCACGTGATCCATATGTTCGTTATAATCTTGGTCGGAGACACGATATACTTTTTTTAACAATCGAAATGACTCTTGCACGGCGATATCCCACCATAATTGTGATCGCTGTCCAAACACAACGCCGATCGTCTGCACGAAACGTTCCCGCTCTTTATGCGGATTCATCCCATTTACAACGACTCGTCCAGATGTCGGCGTTAAAATTCCTGTTAACATTTTTATTGTCGTTGATTTACCTGCCCCATTTTCTCCGATGTAGCCAACCATTTCCCCTTGTTTAACAGTAAACGAAATATCGTCGACAGCCCGAATCATTTTATAGTTTCTCGTAAATAAATCACGAAACGCCCCAGCTAACCCAGAACGGCTAGAGTACGACTTAAATTCTTTTCGTAGTTTTTCTACTTCAATCGCATACATGTTTCTCACCTCTCATGAAATCACTATTTAATAGTGTAACGAAAATGTTTAAACTCAACAAATGGTGTGCTCAAATAAATGTGATAAAATAAACACCATGAAAGAAATTTTACATAAAAGGAGGAGGCTTCGCGTGAATTTTACGAAGTCTGAACAATTATATCAAGAAGCGCTTGAACATATCGTCGGTGGTGTCAACAGCCCTTCTCGTTCATATAAAGCTGTCGGAGGCGGTGCACCCGTCGTGATGGAAAGAGCGCAAGGGGCATACTTTTGGGATGTAGACGGCAATAAATATATCGATTATTTAGCGGCGTACGGCCCTATTATTACCGGACATGCTCATCCACACATTACAAAAGCCATTCAACATGCGGCTGAAAATGGTGTTTTATACGGGACGCCAACACCGTATGAAATTACGTTCGCGAAAATGTTAAAAGAAGCGATCCCTTCCCTAGAAAAAGTACGTTTCGTCAATTCAGGAACAGAAGCTGTCATGACGACGATTCGTGTCGCACGCGCTTACACCGGTCGTGATAAAATTGTAAAATTTGCAGGTTGCTATCACGGGCATTCCGATCTCGTTCTTGTTGCGGCTGGTTCTGGCCCATCTACATTAGGTACACCTGACTCAGCAGGCGTACCAAAAAGCATCGCTCAAGAAGTCATTACTGTTCCTTTTAATGACGTAGAGGCTTTTAAACAAGCGATGGATCGTTGGGGAAGCGAAGTAGCTGCCGTTCTTGTTGAACCAATTGTCGGTAACTTCGGGATCGTCGAACCGAAACCAGGCTTTTTACAAGCGATCAACGACATCGCTCACGCAGCTGGCGCCCTTGTCATTTATGATGAAGTCATCACTGCTTTCCGTTTTATGTATGGCGGTGCTCAAAACTTGCTTGGAATCGAACCAGACTTAACAGCACTCGGAAAAATTATCGGTGGTGGTTTACCAATCGGTGCATACGGCGGTAGAAAAGACATTATGGAACAAGTAGCCCCATTAGGTCCTGCTTACCAAGCAGGAACGATGGCTGGCAATCCAGCCTCTATATTAGCTGGTATTGCTTGTTTAGAAGTACTACAACAAGAAGGCGTGTACGAACATCTCGATCATCTCGGCGCAATGTTAGAGGCAGGTATTTTAACTCATGCCAACACATACGATATTCCTGTAACAATTAATCGCCTAAAAGGCGCGCTCACCGTATACTTTACGACAGAAAAAGTAGAAAACTACGAACAAGCGGAACGAACAGACGGAGAGATGTTCGCTAAATTTTTCAAACTCATGCTCCATCAAGGCATCAACCTTGCCCCTTCAAAATATGAAGCATGGTTTATTACATTAGCTCATACAGAAGAAGATATTGAATACACAATCGAAGCGGTAGGACGCGCATTTAAATCCTTAAAAAATGAATAAATATACAATTATAACGAGGTAGGAAATCCATTCCTCCCTCGTTTTTTATGCTCAAAAACAATGTAAACGCTTACATTATTCGTGAACGTTTTGTTACATGAACTGAATATTGTATCCAAAAATATGAATAAATAATTGATTTTCTTCTGCAAACATGCTAATATAGACTATAAAATTCAGAAAATTTTATTTCTTAAAAAAGTTTTGTGTGGGAGGTGGCGAAGGCGCGAAGCGAACGATAGTCGCTTGCAAGCCGCATGCTATGAAACAACAATGGAATCCAACTTCATTTCAACACTTTGATGAACATGAACACGATGCGTGTGGAATTGTCGCTGCGGTTGAAAAACGACGCATTCCGACAAGAGAAAACATTACAACGTGTATTAACGCCCTCGTCACAATGAATCATCGCGCTGGATTCATCAATGGAGAAGGAGATGGCGTCGGCATTCATATTGACATTCCAAAGGCGCTTTGGAAAGAAAAATTTGCTGTTGCCCAACTTAATCCTCAGCTCGTCGATCGCGACGATTTTATCGTTGGTCATATATTTATTACACGAACAACGAATGTGGAAGAGAAACAAGCACGTATGCGTCAACTGTTTGCTCAGTTCCAATTGACGCTCATTTTTGAATCTGACCGCGTTACATCTTCCTCAGCGCTCGGGCCAATTGCTTTACGTGAAGAACCAGTATTTTGGCAAGTTGCTCTTTTACCAAATCAAAAAGGAACATTATCTAAAACGTTATTTGAATTAACTGTTGAAATAGAAAAAGACGAGCATATTCATGTCGCTTCGTTAAGCAATCACCATGCTATTTATAAAGTAATGGGGGCTGGAGATATTTTACCAAAATACTATCACGACTTATCAAGCCCTCTCGTTGCATCAACGATGACGCTTGGTCATAATCGCTATTCAACGAATACGCTGTCAAACTTTTTCCGTGTGCAACCGTTTAGCGTCCTCGGCCATAACGGTGAAATTAACACAATAGCTAAACTACGTGAAGAAGCAACAATGATTGGCGTTCCGCTCACAAACGGCGGAAGCGATTCACAAGACTTAAGTCGGACGATGGAAACGCTTATTTATCGGGACGGCTATACGTTATTTGAAGCGATGGACTTTTTATTCCCGCCAATTGTAAACGAAATCAAGCATTATCCAGCCCATTTACAAGATTTATATACTTACATTCGCGAAGCTTGGGGACATTTTGCCCAAGGACCGGCAGGCATTATTTCACGTCATGCGGATGAAGCGGTGTTTAGCGTCGATGCACTTGGATTACGTCCGCTTTGGAAAATCGAAACAGAACACCGTTACGTATTTGCTTCTGAACCAGGGATTATTCCAGCTTGCGAATATACAGGAGAACCAAAACCGCTCGCACCTGGAGAGAAAATCGGCTTAAAATGGCAAGCGGACGGAACGATTCGTATTTACGAATACGCACACTATCAGCAAGAAGTATACAATCGTATTCGAAATCGTTTAAACATCGAGAATATGCGTCATCGTTTACAAACACCTTCACTAAAACCATATGTGCTCGTTGCTCAACCACCAAAAGTGCACAACGGGCAATACGCTGCATTCGGTTGGGATCGCGAACATATTCAATTGCTTGAACAAATGGCAGAAAAAGGGGCAGAGCCTATTCGCTCACTTGGTCACGATGCTCCGCTGGCAGCGATTGACCCTGAACGAAAAAATATTGCTGATTTCATTAAAGAAAGTGTTGCGGTTGTTACAAACCCGGCCATTGACCGCGACCGCGAAACAGAACATTTTTCTACTCGCGTTGTCGTCGGAAAAAGACCAAGTATCGTCTCAAACGAAGAACATCCGTACACCGTTGAGCTTCTTTCACCGATTTTAATCGAAGGAAAACTTGGAAACGAATGTGCAGAAACGTTGCAACAGCCATCATACGATCAGCTCGTTCATGCATTTGAAGAAAAGCAACTAACGTACTTTATATCAGCGACTTTTTCTGAACATGAAACGATTTCAACGGCGCTTCATCGTTTAAGCGAAGAGGCATGTGAAGCTGTTGAAAATGGAAAAACGTTACTCATCATTGACGATGCGACAGCGCATCAAAGCGGACATTTATGGATTGATCCACTCCTTGCCGTATCGGCCATTGATCAAGCATTGACAAAAACAAACTTACGAAGAAATTGTTCGCTTCTTCTTCGTTCCGGAGCGATTCGTTCATTGCATGATTTCATCGTTACTTACGGACTTGGTGCAAACGTCATTAGCCCGTATTTGATGTTTGCGACAGTTGCTGATTCGTCAACTCGACCAGCCATTCATTTGTTCCAAGCGTTAAATAAAGGGCTCGAAAAAGTCATTTCAACGATCGGTATTCACGAGTTGCGCGGATATAGCCGTCTATTTTCGTCTATCGGATTGCATGAAGAAGTCGCAGCTGTATTAAATATCGTGAACTTTTTTGGTTCGGATTCTCTTGCCCAAGATTTCGAGGCATTAAAGCAAGATGCGCTCGCACGAGCAAAAGATTTTGAAACTGAACAAGCAAAGTTACGAAAAACGTTTCACGTATTCCCACGCATTTGGAAAGCGATTGGCGAAGTGGCGCAAACAGGCTCATACGATCAATACCGCGAAAAATTAACAGAAATTGAAACTGAAACACCGACGGCTATTCGCCATTTAACCGACTTAAAACAAGCAAACGTGCCAGTGAAAAAAGAACATGTCGACATTTCGGTCGGTGAACATAGCTTGCCGTTTGTCATCGCTTCGATGTCATTCGGATCACAAAACGAAATTGCGTTTCGTGCTTATGCCGAAGCAGCCAACCGTCTCAATATGATTAGTTTAAACGGCGAAGGCGGCGAAATTAAAGATATGCTCGGCAAATATCCGCGCACGCGCGGCCAACAAGTCGCTTCTGGACGATTTGGCGTCAACGCTGAACTACTTAATTCATCGAATTTACTTGAAATAAAAATCGGGCAAGGCGCAAAACCAGGTGAAGGCGGTCATTTACCTGGCTCCAAAGTAACAGCGAAAATTGCTGAAGCACGCAACGCAACGATCGGATCTGATTTAATTTCACCGTCAAACAACCATGATATTTATTCGATTGAAGACTTAGCCCAAATGATTGCAGAACTAAAAACAGCAAACGACCAAGCAAAAGTGGCGGTAAAAGTACCTGTCGTCCCTAATATCGGAACGATCGCTGTCGGCATCGCAAAAGCTGGCGCTGACATTATTACACTAAGTGGCTTCGATGGTGGCACGGGAGCAGCACGCATCCATGCTATTCAACACGTCGGCTTACCTGTAGAGATTGGCGTCAAAGCGGCGCATAACGCCCTCTTAGAAGCAGGATTGCGTCATCAAGTAGAAATTTGGGCAGACGGCGGTATAAAGAGCGCGATGGATGTTATAAAAGTAATGCTACTCGGTGCCAATCGCGTCGGCTTTGGAACGTTAGCGATGATCGCAATCGGTTGTACGACATGTCGCGGTTGTCATTTAGATACGTGCCATGTCGGGATCGCTACGCAAATTGAATCGGAAGCACAAGCAAAAGAACACGGTTTGCGTCGCTTCGTTCCAAGACAATTCGAGCAAGCAGTACAAAACTTAGTTCGTTTCTTTACAGCATTCGGTGAGGAACTTAAAGCGCTCACTGCATCGCTCGGTTATACAAACTTGCAACAACTTGTTGGTCGCTCCGATCTGCTTGAACAAACACGTGGCCGAGATCGCCTCGATTTAACGACGTTATTAAAACCGTTAGACATCGGCCAATGGTACCAAAAAGAAGTAGCTGCGACATCGGAAGAAGGAAAACTCGCTGTTGCTGCTGGTGCTGAATATTTAGATTACCACGTTGAAGACTTGCACCGTTCACGTGAATTTTCAACTGTCACTGCTGAACAGCGTGTGCTCGGTAGCCGTGTTGCATGTCATCGCGTGCGCGGGCGATTAGATGGATCGTATAAAAAACTTCCGAATATTTCTCTGCGTTATAAAGATGGCTCGGTACCTGGCAATGGGCTTGGTGCGTATAACGTCACCGGCATTCATATCCACGTCGATGGTGGAGCACAAGATGGCGTTGGGAAAACATCATTTGGTGGCGGTATCTTCGTCTTTAAATCAAAAGGAAAAGACGGCAGATTTTACAACGGATCGGTCGGAAAAGGGTTTGGCTACGGAGCGCAAAAAGGACTATTAGTCGTGCAAGGAAATGCCGATGCGCGCGCAGGCATTCGCTTGTCAGGAGCTGATATGATTATTGGTGGTCAAGTGACAAAACCAATTCCTGAAATGGAACATGGTAATATCGGTGTCAACGCAAACATTAAAGGGTTTGCCTTTGAATATATGACAAACGGACGCGGGCTCGTTCTCGGCGACCCAGGTCCATGGATTTGCGCAGGAATGACAGGTGGTGTCGTTTATTTGCGTCATCAACCAGAAATGGGCTTAACAAAAGCGGCGCTTGAACGTCGAATCGCTAAAGGAGCAAATGTCACGATTCAATCGCTGAACGAAAAAGGAAAAGCGGACGTCAAAGAACTACTTAGCACATATATTGATTTGCTTATCGAACATGAACAGCACGATGAAGCAGCAACACTTCAACCGTTGTTGCAACAACCAGAGCAACACTTTTTCCAAGTCATTCCGAAAAAAGAACAAGCTGATCCGTCTGTGTCAACGGAATAAACATAAAAGAACTGCCTCAACAATAAAATGGGGCAGTTCTTTTAATTTTTTTCCTTTTTTCTTGATATACTGACGAAAAACATGTATATTTGTTTGTTGTTCTCACAAGATGATAAAAAGGAAAGGAATTTGAGCGACGATGAGACTTGGAGCCCGCGTCTTTAAAACCGGGATTGCGATTACGTTTGCATTAGTTTTAGCGAAATTACTTCAATTGCCTTCTCCTGTATTTGCTGGCATTTCGGCTGTATTTGCGATGCAGCCGACGATTTACCGTTCATATTTATCTTTAATTGAGCAAATACAAGCTAACGTCATCGGTGCGATTTTCGCGATCGTTTTTACACTTATTTTCGGACACGATCCGTTTATTATCGGGTTAACTGCTATTTTAGTTATTGCGTTGTTTCTTCGTCTTCGTTTAGAATCTTCTATTTCTGTCGCACTTGTGACGGTTATTGCCATTATGGAATATACAGAACAGCATTTTATTGAATTTGCACTTATTCGCTTCTCGACCATTATGCTAGGCGTACTTGCAGCGTTTGTCGTGAATTTAGTGTTCCTTCCACCAAAATATGAAAAAAAGCTATATACAAAAATTGTTGAATATACGGAACACATTTTGAAATGGATTCGCATGAATGTTCGACATGCCTCTGAGCATCATTCACTGAAAGAAGACATTGAAAAATTAAAAGAAAATATGATGAAACTTGATCAACTTTATTTACTTTATAAAGAAGAACGGACGTATTTTCGTAAACATAAATATAGTAAATCGCGTAAACTCGTATTGTATCGCCAAATGATTGTCGCAACAAATCGCGCCCTAGAAACGTTAAAGTTGCTGCATCGTTTAGAAAATGAGTTGGCACATACATCTCCGGAACTTCAAGATGCCATAAAAAACGAACTCGACTGTTTATTAAACTACCATGATCAAATATTGCTGAAGTTCATTGGAAAAGCAAAATCTGATCCACAGTCACAATTTGCGACAGAAGCGTGTTCTGGAAAAAAAGGATTAATTCACTCGTTTCTAAACCATTACGCCGAACAAAGTGTTCAACAAGAAAATTATCAACTTTTTCCACTTATCGGAGCAATTATTGAATATAGTCACCAACTCGAACATTTGGACACGCTCATCGAGAGCTTTCACCATTACCATAAAGAAGAACATGTCGTCCCTACTCCTGAACAAGAATAAAAGATGTCCCGACACACGGGGACATCTTTTTCACTTTCCATACATAATAAACTTTTTATACCAATGTTCGACCACTTCGGGAGCAAACGGTCCCTTTTTTTCTGTAATCCATTGAACTAATTTTTGAATATTATTTTTTAAAATTTTATCAATAATTTCAGGGTAGCCCATTTGTTTGCGATGTCGTTCATATTCATCACGATCTAATATTTCATATTGACCGTTCGGAAATACTTTAATGTCTAAATCATAATCAATATATTTCAGCGCTTCCCCATCCCAAACGTAAGGCGAGCTCATATTGCAATAGTAATACACACCTTCTGGACGAATCATGGCAATAATGTTAAACCAATGTTCTGCATAAAAAAAACAAATGGCCGGCTCACGCGTCACCCACGTTCTCCCATCTGATTCTGTCACAAGTGTACGATCGTTGCCACCGATCACTTCATCTTCGCTTCCTTTTAAAACGACTGTTTCTTTCCATGCACGATGGATATGACCATCATGTTTATAACTATGAATTTGAATGATCGCCCCTGTCTGTGGATAATCCATACATATTCCCTACTTTCATTCGACGCTTTTTCCTCTATTATAACGTTAATAAGCGAGGAAGAAAAAGAGCATCGGACGAAAACCGATGCCCTTTGCGCGTTATTGATTTTTCTTTGCTTCTGATTTTGCGTTTTGTTGTTTAACGTGTTGAACATCTGTTTCAGTTGAAAACTCTGTTCCATACTGGCCAGCATTTTGTTGTTTAACATGTTGAATGTTTGTCCCTGCTGCTGTTTTGTTTGGTTTCACGATACTCACCTCCACGCTTATTACTTTGTATCATTCGCTCAAAAAATATCCATATGAATAATTTTTGTTTTGCTCCCTACACTACATAAAGAGGTGAGAATAATGTATATTGGCCGCGATTTAGCAGCTTTGCAAATGATTTCAAAACAGGAGTGGAAAGATAGCGAGTTAGCGTTTTTTCATCATGCCCTTCAACAAGTAACGCCATATTTAAATGCAGAAGGACAAACGATGCATCGTGAAATTATTGAAGAAATTGAAGCAAGAGGCGGTTTCCAGCGAAGCGAAGCAACATATACAAATGGAACACGCGTATTTTATGAGTAAAGGCAAACGCCTTTACTCATATGCTTGCCATATTTTTTGATATATGACTGGAAAAGCATATTGTTTTAGTTCATCAGCTGTTACCCATCTGGTCGTTTTCTCATCGATTTGCAATTGAAGTGCCCTTGCTTTATATGCTTCAATATGCCAAACGATATGAGAAAATACATGCTCAAATGTATCGATTCGTTCCATCGAGCGGATGAAAACATGGTATCGTTCACTTATTTCTTTTATAAATTCCTGTTCATTCAATGTCGGAGCATGTTCGTCATTTGGAAATTGCCAGAGATTCGCAAGCAATCCGCTACTTGATCGCTTTTCAATTAGTATACGCCCTTCTTCGTTAACAAGTACGACAGCACGAAAGGCCACGTGCTTTGGCGCTTTCGCTTTCGTTTTTATCGGTAGCTGTTTTTCTACCCCTTCTGCAAACGCGCGGCAGTGGCGTTGAACGGGACATAATAAACAACTTGGATTTTTCGGCGTACAAATAAGTGCGCCAAGTTCCATTAACGCTTGATTAAAGTCAGACGGATTGTCATGTGCAATAATATGGGATACAATTTGTTCAAACTTTTTTCTTGTACTCCCTTTCGCAATGTCGTCTGTAATATAAAAAATACGCGATAATACTCGCATCACATTTCCATCTACCGCAGGCTCAGGAATATCGTAAGCAATGCTTAACACCGCCCCGGTTGTATATGGTCCGACGCCCTTCAATGAAGAAAATTGTTCCTTAGACGCTGGCACACATCCATCGTACTTTTCTTTTACTTCTTTTACTGCTGCATGTAAATGGCGAATACGGGAGTAATATCCGAGCCCTTCCCACACCTTTAACACTTCTTCTTCCTCTGCGTCAGCTAACGCGTCTAAAGTCGGGAACTTTTCAATAAATTGATAAAAGTAAGGGATGACCGTATCGACACGCGTTTGTTGCAGCATGACTTCTGATACCCATATTTTGTATGGATCTTTTTCTTTACGCCACGGTAAATCACGTTTCTCCGCTTGAAACCACTGAATTAAATCGTGCTGAAATAACTCAATATGAAAATGTGCCAATATTTGTTGTAAATTTTCTTTCACGTTCATTCCTCCAAGGTGGTAAACTAAAAGTAAGTTCAATCGGAAAAAGGAGGCCTTTTATTTGGATACTGGTACACACGTTTTAATGGGGTTTGCATTAGGTGGATTAGCCACGTTAGATCCAACAATCGCTCATGATCCGACACTTGCTCACGCTGTGCTCATCGGCACGCTCGTTGGCTCGCAAGCACCTGATATCGACACGATTTTAAAATTAAAAAATAACGCCAAATATATTCGCAACCATCGTGGCATCACTCACTCTATTCCTGCTTTGTTTGTTTGGACGTTGCTCATTAGCGTCGTTCTTTTTTATGTGTATGACACGTCCTTTTTTCACGTGGCACTTTGGACATGGATTGCCGTTAGTGTACATGTATTTGTTGACATTTTTAATTCGTATGGTACGCAAGCGTTACGTCCTTTCTCAAAGAAATGGATTGCCCTCGGCATCATTAACACATTCGATCCATTTATTTTTATTATCCATGTCGCTGGTGTTGTATTATGGCTGAGCGGACACCATGCAGGATATACGTTTCTTTCAGTTTACATCGTGCTCATTGGTTACTATATCATTCGCTATCGTCAACAACAAGCGATAAAACAAAAATTAAAACAAATGTTCTCGGATGTCGAACAAATCATTACCGTACCGACAATAAAATGGAACGAATGGCATTTGGCTGTCACGACATCGACCCATTTTTACGTGGCGCGAGCACAAAGCGGAGCAATCGATGTACTTGACGTTTTCGAAAAATGTCCCGTTCCAAACATCTCGGTCATTGAAAAAGCGAAACAAGATGAAAATTTAGCTGCCTTTTTGTCATTCTCGCCCGTATATCGTTGGGAAATTCATGAATATGACGATCATTATGAAGTGCGTTTCATTGACTTACGATATCGAAGCAAAGATTATTATCCTTTTGTTGCGGTCGTACAACTTGATCGTAACCTTAATATCGTTAGTTCATATACAGGCTGGATTTTTAGTGAGAAAAAATTGCGCAAAAAACTAGAACTTATTCCAAGCTAAAGTAGGCGTAAAGTCATCCCTCTCGACAAATACTATACGTGTGCTTTGAAAGCACGAAATGAACGTCTGGGGGGACTAACATTGAGCAATAAAGAACGCGGCTTTCCGAACCAAAACAACGAAAAATTAGAAGGCGAGCCACGCGCAAAAGCGGAATACGCATCGAAACGTGCGAACGGCACAATTAATACGCACCCTCAAGAACGAATGCACGCATCAAGTCAACGGGGCGACATCAAGGAGGAATAAAATGGGTAAACATTGGCGTAAAAAATTTTATGATAACCGTTATTCCGATCCTTTTCCACAACCATGGGCAAACCCGAAACACGCCCATGCGCAAGTAAACGGTGAAACACAACAATCGCAAAGTTTAATGATTTTACATTCTGAAGTAAGCAAACGGAAAATTTAAAATGAAAAAGAGGTTGACAAGCGTGTCAACCTCTTTTCTTTAACAACGAAATCGGTAGCGCGACTTCTATGTTTGGATCGTTTAAACGATAGCCCCATGCGAACACACCATTCATATATTGAAGTTTAAATAACGACTGTGGATCCCCTTCAATTTCGTAAAATTCTCCCGGTTGAAAATCATTTGGATTTAACAAATACGCTTTCGCCATCGCAATTTTCCGTTCATATACTGCATATTCGTTCACCATTCCCATTTGTTCTGCTTTTCGGGCTTTTTCCGTCAACGTGGCGATCTCTTGTTTTAATTCCCATTCGCTCATTTCACTATACCGTTTTTGTTCCATTCTTCTCACTCCACTTTATGACAGCTTCATGTTCATCGTACCATAAGTGAAGCTAAAATACATAGATCAAAATAAGGCTAAAAATTCCCGTCATCAATACGTAATAAAGCATCGGAATGAGCGTCATACGAATAATTGTCCCTTCTTTTCCAGCTAAACCGACGACGGAAGCGGCAGCAACAACGTTTAGTACACAAACCATATTCCCCGCATTCGCCCCTAACATTTGTCCAGCGATAACGATATGATGAGGCACTTGAATTTGATCAGCAATGCTAAATTGAAATAATGAAAACATCATGTTACTAAACGTTGCACTACCTGAAATAAATGAACCGAGCGCCCCAATTAAAGGAGCAACTAACGGCCAAGCCGCACCAACCGCCCCTGCGACCATCGATGCTAGCTCAATCGGCATACTTGCCAGCCCGGCGTCATTTATACCGGAGTTAATGAAAATTCGAACCATCGGCACCGCCGTTCCGAGCGCAATGGCGCTACCGATGAGCGTATATGCTGATTCTTTTATTGTTGTCACAACATCTTCGCGCTTCATTTTATGCATAAACACTGTAATGAAGATGACGACAAGAAAAATCGTTCCCGGTAAATATAACGGCTCAATCGATGTGCTAATGTTCGTTCCTAAAATGTTGTTAAACTGTAGTTTTACCGAACGAAGCCATGTTTTTAACGGTAAATTTTGAAGGCGAGTTAACACTAAAATAAGCGCAACTAAAATATACGGCATCCATGCAAGTAAAAGCGGCATGTCACTTTTTTGCACGTTCGTTACTTGTTCATGTACATCTGTTTTCTTAAAATCCCATGGCTCTTTCGGTAATAAAAATCCTTTTTTCGCCGCTGGAACGACGATCGCTAAACCGATTAATCCACCGATCATCGATGGAAACTCTGGTCCAAGAAAAGAAGCAACGAGAAACGCAGGAACGGTAAAACTAAGCCCTGCAAATAAGGCAAATTTCCAAATTTCTAATCCTTCTTTCCACGAACGATTTTCACCAAAAAAGCGCGTTAAAATAAGCACTAAAATAAGCGGGATAAACGTACCGATAATAATATCAAACGACACCGCTTGTTTAGCTAATGTTTGAAGAAATGATGATAAATCCGCTGTGCCGATAACATGTTGCACTCGTTCGGCAACAGAGTTTCCTTCCCGAAGCCCTTGATCGACCCCGACAATAATCGGTGTGCCGACAGCTCCAAACGAAACAGGGCTACTATCTGCAACGAGGGCAACAACAACCGCTGCAAGTGGCGGAAAACCTAAAGCGACAAGAAGCGGAGCACCGATCGCTGCAGGCGTTCCAAAGCCTGCCGCACCTTCAATAAAAGCACCAAACAACCATGCAATAATGATAACTTGCACACGGCGATCACGCGTAATACCTAAAAATCCACTTCGAATCGTATCCATTGCTCCACTTTTTGTCAACGTGTTTAACAATAAAATGGCACCAAAAATAATCCATAAAATTGAGATTGCTACAATGACGCCTTCAATTGTGGCAGCTGCTACTTGAATGCCGGGCATTTTCCAAACAAATAACGATAAAACAACGGTAATTAAAAAACTAATCGGCATCGCTTTGGCCGCTGGGAGACGCAGTAAAACAAGAAAAATAAAGACAGCTAATACCGGTGTAGAAGCTGTAATCACTTGTAGAAAGCTCATATTGTTCCCCTTTCTTTGTTGTAATATAATGACATAAGACATTATACTACATATTTGTGCATATATTCACAATGACATTTGACTACTTCTTGACAACTGTTTATGTATACGTTTTCCTTGTTTTTGTAAATATATCACATACGGAAGGATGAAAATCATGGAAAGTATCGTTATTACAGGAGCTGGGACAGGGCTCGGAAAAGAACTTGCACTTTTATATGCACAAAAGGGATACGAAATCATTTTAGTCGGGAGAAGAAAAGAACCATTGCAATGTGTTCAACAACAAATTCAATCATGTAAAGGAAGGGCAGTCGCTTTCCCGCTTGATATTACAAATTATGAACAGGTTCACCAAACAGCTGAAGCACTTTGTCATACATACAACATTACGATGCTTATTAACAATGCAGGCATTGGCCATTTCGGCCCACTAGAACACATGACGGAGCAACATATTCACGAAATGATTGATACTAACGTCAAAGGCACGATATATATGACAAAAGCGTTTCTCCCATATTTTAAAACGTTACCTGAAGCCAATATCATGAACATTATTTCAACAGCCGGTTTGCGCGGTAAAGTAAACGAAAGTGTATATGTCGCAAGTAAATTTGCTGTACGCGGTTTTAGCGAAAGTCTCGTAAAAGAGCTGGCGGAAACAAACGTCGCTGTGACGGCTGTATATATGGGCGGTATGAATACACCGTTTTGGGACGATTCTAACCATATTCAAGACCGTTCCCGCCTTCGCTCACCAAAACAAGTAGCCGAAACAATTATAAACGAATATAAACGACAAGCAGAAATTATTGTGGAATAGGAGGAATTAGTCCTCCTTTTTCTTTTCTAAAAATTTTTCAATTAACGAAAGCGAAAAACCTTTTCGGTACAATGCTTGTTTCATTTTTTGTTCATACGTATAACGGTCATATGTTTTGTAGCGACGATGTGCCTTTTCCCCGTGATACATGAGCGCTTCCCATTCCGCTTCGTCATTTGCCGCCACATGTTGTTTTGCCACTTCAACAATATGCGAAGGAAAACCTTTCATATGCAACAATTGCGCAACATATAATTTTTGTTCTTGATGCGACCGTTTTTTCGATTGCTTATTTATTTTTTCAATCCATTTGATCGCTTTATGTCGTTGCATATCTTCCGTATAACGTTCCATCGCTTTTGCGATCACATCGTCACTTATCCCTTTATCCATTAGCTCTTTATAAATCACATAAGGACCTTTCATCGTTGTATTCATTTGTGTTTGTACGTATGCATGTGCAAATTGCTCATCGTCTATATATCGCTCATGTTGTAGTTTTACAATCACTCGTTCAATCGTTTGGGTAGCTATGTCTTTTTTTGCTAAATAATCAACCACTTCTCGTTTCGAGCGCATGCGATAAGCTAAAAAACGAAGGGCCAACTTATACGCTTGTTTTTCGTCATCTTTTTTCATCATCTCTGCCCATTGCTCCGCGGTTACTGCCATTCCCTTTTTTATTCGATATTCAATTAGTATATCTTGATCAACAGACACCACTTGTTTACCGCCATCTTCTTCGACAAAATGAACGTAAAAACGTTCGGCATTTTTTCGATCTACTTCAATTTTTTCAATCCACATCATGAAAACACACCTTTTCTTTCTTTTTTTCTTTGAGCAACGCATAATAAAGGAAAGGAGGGAAAATAATGAATATCTTGATTGCTGGGGGTACTGGGTTTGTCGGCAAGGCGTTAACGACATATTTTTCACAAAACGGGCATCATACGTATATATTAACGCGAAATGCACAAAAACGGGAGAACGATCCGTATATTCATTATGTACAATGGTTAACGGAGGACACTAACCCTTATGAACAACTACCTGCCATTGATGTGGTTGTCAATTTAGCTGGTGAATCGATTAACAGCGGACGTTGGAATGAAACAAGAAAGCGAGTAATTATGGAAAGTCGATTACAAGCAACATACGCGATTTATGATCTGATCGCCAAAATGAACAAAAAACCGAACGTTGTCATTCAAGCAAGCGCCATCGGTATTTACGGTACATCGCTCAACGAAACATTTACAGAACGTCATGAAATAATGGGAACAGACTTTTTAGCACAAACAGTAAAACGATGGGAGGAGGCTGGGCAACGTATTGCATCACTTGGCGTGCGCACTGTATTTATGCGCTTTGGTATTATTTTAGGAAAGGGTGGAGGAGCTCTTCCACGCATCATTCTTCCTTACAAATGGTTTATCGGTGGAACGATTGGAAGCGGGAAGCAATGGATGTCGTGGGTACATATAGACGACGTCATTGGCGCAATCGATTTTGCCATTCGTCATGAAAAGATCTCTGGTCCGGTCAACGTCACCGCTCCATCCCCTGTGACAATGGAACAGTTCGGAAAAACAGTCGCTAACGTTCTACATCGCCCACATTGGCTCCCTGTTCCATCCTTCGCTCTCAAACTATTGTTAGGGGAAATGAGCATGCTTGTGTTGGAAGGACAGCGTGTCATCCCAGAAAAATTACTTCAAGCAGGATATCATTTTTCATTTCCAACTGTTGATCGGGCGTTGGCGAACATACTACAATTGTGACGAATACACTATTCGAAAAAGGAAATAAAGGAGTCTAGCATGAAAAGCATATTGCTCAAATATGGTACAGTATATCCAATTACATCCCCTCCGATGAAAGGAGCAGATGTACGTATTGAAAATGGAAAAATTGCAGAAATCGGCTATAACCTTCCCATAAATGAGGAAACAGAAGTAATCGATGTCTCAGGAAAATACGTCTTTCCGGGGTTTATCGACGTGCATACACACCTTGGTTTATACGACGAAGGAACAGGATGGGCGGGTAACGATGCAAACGAAACAATTGAAACGATGACTCCGCATGTACGTGCTATTGATAGCGTATATCCGCTTGATCCTGGTTTTCGTGATGCGATCGAACACGGCATCACAACGGTTCACATTATGCCTGGGAGTGCGAACGTCATCGGCGGAACGACAGCAGTCATTAAAACACATGGAAAAAATGTGGCAAACATGATCATCCAACAACCAGCTGGCTTAAAAATTGCACTCGGTGAAAATCCGAAACGCATGCATAGCCAAGGGAATAAAGAGTCTCTCACGCGCATGGGCATTATGGGAATGCTCCGTGAAACGTTTTACAACGCTAAATATAGCGATTGTCCACGCGATTTTCGCACCATTCCAATCATTCAAGCATTAAATCGTGAAATTCCGATTCGTGTTCATGCCCACCGTGCTGATGACATTTTATCGGCCATTCGTCTAGCAGATGAGTTTGGGCTTGACTTGCGCATTGAACATTGTACAGAAGGGCATCTCATTGCGGAAGAACTTCATGGTAGAAATTTGCATGTCTCCGTTGGGCCGACACTCACACGCCGTTCCAAAGTGGAGCTAAAAAACAAAAGTTGGAAAACATATAAAATTTTATCCGATGCCGGCGTTCATGTCTCCATTACAACAGACCATCCGTACACGCCAATTCAATATTTGCACATTTGCGCTGCCATTGCTGTACGTGAAGGTCTTGATGAACAAAAAGCGCTCGAAGGCATTACGATTTTACCAGCACGTAACTTAGGAGTAGATGACCGTGTCGGCAGCTTAGAAATTGGAAAAGATGCTGATATTGTCGTTTGGAATTATCATCCTTTTCATTATCTTTCTACCCCTATCCTCACCATGATAAATGGGGAAATAATATACAAAAAAAATTAATAAAAAAACTATTTATTTTTTACATCGTTTCAAGTATGATATAAAAGGTTATACACGAAATATATACGTTCAAAATTATATACTGATGCGACAGTAAGGGAAGGCAAATGGTGCGCCACCAGCAATACGCTGGTTCTAGTGGGTTCGATTCCCACCCCGAAATTTTTTGATTTGCATAAATTAAAAAATTTCGAGGGTGGCTCGTTCCCTATGGTCGACTGCCCTCGTGAATGGAGGGAAATCCGATGTTAAAAAAACGCGAACTGCAAGATTGCCAAGCGTTGTATGAACTTATGGTGCACCCGGACGTCTTCCCTTTCGTGCGCCATAAAGCATATTCATACGAAGAGTTTTTATTTATTACAAAACAAACGATTGAAGCGGAAGAACGCGGTGAACTCATTTCGCGCACTATTTTAGATGAGTGGGGCAATCCAATTGGAACGATTAACTTATTTGATATTGAGGATGGCGCAGGTTTTTTAGGTACATGGCTTGGAAAGCCGTATCACGGAAAAGGATACAACCAACTTGCTAAAGACGCCTTCTTTAACGAACTGTTTTATGAACGTTCCATCAACACAATCTTCATGCGCATTCGCAAAGTCAACGTCCGCTCCACAAAAGCTGCCGAAAAACTTCCTTACGTCACCCTTGCTAACGAAACGAGAAAACCATTATGGGAAGCAATT
This sequence comes from Anoxybacillus suryakundensis, assembly GCF_001418025.1. Lineage (NCBI taxonomy): Bacteria > Bacillati > Bacillota > Bacilli > Caryophanales > Anoxybacillaceae > Anoxybacillus > Anoxybacillus suryakundensis. Next base: position 2,948 of record NZ_LIOK01000024.1, on the reverse strand, counting down.
AATCAAGGTGAAGACATATATAACCTATATGAAATTTCTAAGGACAACTATACACTATATGCGATGCGCCAGCAAAAAGTCGATGATGAACAACAATTAAAGGAAGCGTAACCTGTTCTGTGCGAACAGGTTTTTTATTTGGATAATTTTTTATTTTTCTGTTCATAATGTTAACGTGACATTTTACAAAAGCGAGGGATACATATGACTGACAAAAAGAAACGTGAGAAAACGAAAAGCACGCTATCTAGCGCACAAGAAGTGACATACGCTCGCGACTTTAAACGAGCAGATCAAGCAGGTGGATTTACTGACAAACATGCTCGCCATTAACAACATTGTCCATTCATTTTTTTCGCTATTCATCACATGCTAGTAGCGAAAGAAAGGAGGCGACACATATGGGACGTTCACGTGGTCAAAAAGCGCGCGATAAAAACAAATCAAAAATGCCACAAGTACCAAAAGCGATGAAATCAGACGGTCACGATGTCGAGTTTTCTGCCGAATTTGCCGATCATGAAGACTTAGAGGCACAAGCGCGTGCTGAAGCAGCCGGTATTCGCCAAAGCAAAAGAAGAAAATCATAAAATAAAGAGAAGGTGTCCCGAAAGTTCTAAGGACACCTTTCTCTCATGAATACGTATTTCAAACTTTAAACGTTGCAACCGCATCGCGTAGTTTTTCTGCCATTTCAGCTAACGATGTAGCTGCGGACGTTACTTCTTCACTTGATGCTAGCTGTTCTTCAGAAGATGCGGAAATTTCAGCTGTCCGTTCAACGAATCGTTTCGCAATTGATGATACTTCATCTATAGAAGCATGAACTTGATGAACACCAGCCGACATTTGTTCTGAAACCGCTGATAGTTCTTGAATTTGTTCGTTTACCTGTTCAATTGAAAGCGAAATTTGCTCAAAAAATGTTCCTGTTTCTTCTACCAATTTTGTCCCTTGTTTCACTTCTTCTGTTCCTTTTTCAACAATGTTGACGACATGCCCTGTATTTTGTTGAATCATTTCAATTAATTGCGCAATTTGATTTGCAGACTCACGCGACTGTTCCGCCAATTTACGCACCTCATCCGCTACAACGGCAAATCCTTTCCCATGCTCTCCAGCACGTGCCGCTTCAATGGCTGCATTAAGCGCCAATAAGTTGGTTTGTTCAGCAATACCGACAATGACGTCAACAATTTTGCCGATTTGTGTGGATTTTTCGTTTAGTTCTTTAATGACGGTATTCGTTGCATTCGTTGATTCGTTAATCGTATTCATTTGCATAACGACTTTTCGTAAATATTGTTGTCCAACAGCCGCTTGTTTCGTCGTCTCTGTCGCAGAGTTCGCTACAACAGTAGCCGTTTGAGCCATTCGTTCAATTCCTGCCGCCATCTCACCAATCGCATGCACGCTTTCTTCTGCATGTTTTCCTTGGATTTCTGCTCCTTGGGCTACTTCTTGAATCGCTGTCGTTACTTCTTCTGTCGCTGCACTTGCCTGCTCCGCGCTTGCCATGAGCTCTTGTGCCGAAGCAGACACATGCTCTGTCGCTGCGCTTACTTGTTGAATAAGCTGTTTTAAATTGTGAGACATTCGATTAAACGACTTCGCCAAATCACCAATTTCATCTCGGTTCGTCACATGAATGTCATCAACTGACAAATCACCGTGCGCAATTTTTTCAGCATGATCGGAAATTTGTTTCACTGGTCTTGCGATTTTTTCGCTAATATATAACGCAATGGCAATACTTACAAAAAAGGCAATGCCCATCGTTATAAGCGTCATATATTTCATATCTTTTGCTTGTTGTGATAACGTTTCGCTCATTTTCTGCAAATGTTCGCCTTGTGCCGCTCGCGCTTGCTCCCCCGCTTCAGTTACTTCTAACGTAATGGCATTTCCTCGCTCTTTCATGAGACGTGAAATTTCATCCATTTGACCTTGCTTTTTGAACTCCATCGCCTGTTTCGCAATATCACGATAGTCTTGCTCTGCTTTTACTAAACGATCAATGGCTTGCTTTGCTTTCGCCTCTAACTGTAATGATGCCATTTTCTCTTGATTATCCGCAAACTCGCTCGCTGCTTGTTCAAATGCGGTTAAACTTTCAGGCTTTCCGTTAATTAAATATCCCCGTACGGCAATTTGTTCACGCAACACCGCATTTTGCATATTTGTAACAACATTCATGCGCACAAATCCTTCTTTCATCGCATTGGAATACTGTTCATCGATTTGCTCTAGCCTATTATATGTAAGCATACTTACGACAAAAAATAACAATAATACTGAAAGAAACGTCGCAATTAATTTTTTTCTCACCGTTAAACTCATGATGCTTTCCCCCTGTCATAATAAAATAAAAAAGCTGCCCAAACAAAGTAAGTAGAGGCAGCTATAGTTCAACGTATCCAGAGAATGGAACCTTCTTATACTTCACAAGAAGGGCAACTGGCTGGCATATCTATACACATAGACGTAGCCCCTATAGCTTTGCGCCCTACCCTTTCGAGTAGTTTGCCGATTATTCAATTTTTTACATTTTCATTTTATCACAACAACTATGAAAAAAGAAGTGGGTAGTTGTGACTAAAAGGGCAACATTTTGTATCGTCAATCAGTAGCGTTGCATAAAAAATAAAAACATTTTATGCAGAATTTTCTGAATAAAATATTTTATGATAAACGAAAAACAAGGCAGTAACCAACTAAAGGTGATCACTATCCATTTGGCAATAAATGTATTTGTTTTATTGTTACATGGCTACTGCGCTTCGCCGACTTTTTTCAACTCATTCCCGTTGAATTCGTTCCACCCACACGGTACTTGGTTTCCAAAGAAAAACGCGAAGCCAACGATAAATCTGGGTGAGAGAATGTTTCGATTTCATTTCAAGTTGAATAAGAATGAGTAAACAGTAAGAAATCAGAGCTAAGTAAAC
>NZ_LIOK01000023.1:0-31766 GCF_001418025.1 Anoxybacillus suryakundensis | reverse complement strand
TTGCTCGGTGACGATGGCGGAGAGGTCACACCCGTTCCCATCCCGAACACGGAAGTTAAGCTCTCCAGCGCCGATGGTAGTTGGCGGGACACCGCCTGCGAGAGTAGGACGTTGCCGGGCAAATAGAAAGACCAAGACTAAATTGTCTTGGTCTTTTTGTTTTTTTGTTTTATTGAATAAACGCAATGGGTAAAATATGTGAGAAAAAGAAGGGAATCCTTGCATTTTTGAAGAAATCCGTATATATTAAAATTAAAGTCAAATATAGTCAAAGTCAACTGGCAGAGGAGGGGTTATGTGAGGAATATCTCTGATGTCATTGAGCAATATTTAAAGCAAGTATTAAATATGAGCGGAAAAGATATCGTTGAGATTAAACGAAGCGAAATTGCAGATAAGTTTCAGTGTGTTCCTTCTCAAATTAACTATGTCATTAATACACGGTTTACATTAGAAAGAGGGTACATTGTTGAGAGTAAGCGAGGTGGCGGTGGCTATATCCGTATAATGAAAGTAAAAACTCAAAGTGCCCCCCAGCTTATTGACCATTTATTGTCCCTTGTTCAAGAACGGATTAGCCAGACAAATGGAGAACATATTATTCAACGCTTATTAGATGAAAAGGTAATTTCAAAACGAGAAGCGAATATGATGTTAAACATTATTGATCGCACGGTTCTATCTCTTGACCTTCCCCATCGTGATGAACTGCGTGCGCGCATATTAAAAGCGATGCTGACATCTTTAAAGTATATGTAGAGAGGGTGAACACTTTGATATGTCAAGAGTGTAATCAACGGCCAGCAACGCTTCATTTCACTAAAATTGTTAATGGAGAAAAAACAGAAATTCATCTTTGTGAACAGTGCGCTCATGAAAAAGGTGAAATGTTTATGTTCCCACATCAAGGCGCTTTTTCAATCAATAATTTAATTGCGGGACTATTAAATATGGATGCATCGCTAAAAGAACCAAAAGCCCCCTCTTTTCACAATGAGCATATATTACAATGTGAGCGTTGCAAAATGACATATGCCCAATTCGTTAAAGTCGGTCGTTTTGGTTGTGCGAGTTGTTATGAAACATTTCGTAGCTATTTACCACCTATTTTTCGGAAGTTACATGGAGGACATGTAGCACATGAAGGAAAAATTCCGAAGCGAGTGGGGGGTACATTGTACGTTCGTAAGCAAATCGGCCAGTTAAAACAAATGCTACAGGAGCTTATTGCTAAAGAACAATTTGAGAAAGCTGCTGAAGTGCGTGATCAAATTCGAGAACTCGAAGCAAAATTAAATACGGAAGGGGGCGCTTCATTACATGAATGAACATTTGTTTTTCCAACGCGCTCTCAGTCCATGGATGAACGAAGAGGGACCAGATTCTGATATTGTGTTAAGTAGTCGTATTCGTTTAGCGAGAAATATGAAACAATATTCGTTTCCGACCGTATGTACAAATGAAGAGGCTATACAAATTGTTCAATTATTTGAACATTTGTTTTCGCAAAAGCGATTCGGTGATCTTGGTCCTTTCGTTTTATTGAAAATGAATGAATTACAAACTATTGAAAAGCGTGTATTAGTTGAAAAACACTTGATCAGCCCTCACTTAGCTGAGGATTGTACATTTGGTGCATGCTTATTATCAGAGCAAGAAGAAGCAAGCATTATGATCAACGAGGAAGATCATATTCGTATTCAATGTTTGTTTGCTGGTTTTCAGTTGAGAGAAGCATTAAAATTGGCAAATGCTTTAGATGATTGGATTGAACAACACATCGATTATGCTTTTGATGAAAAGTACGGTTATTTGACGAGTTGCCCTACAAATGTCGGAACAGGACTGCGCGCATCCGTTATGATGCATTTGCCAGGCCTTGTGTTAACGCAGCAAATGAATCAAATTATTCCTGCAATTAATCAGCTCGGTTTAGTTGTTCGTGGCACGTATGGAGAAGGTAGCGAAGCGTTAGGAAACATTTTTCAAATTTCGAATCAAGTTACATTAGGAAAAAGTGAAGAGGATATTGTTGAAGACTTAACAGGTGTTGTTCGTCAATTAATTGAACAAGAACGAATGGCACGTGAGGCATTAGTCAAAACTTCTAACATACAATTAGAAGATAGGGTATATCGTTCTTACGGTGTGTTAACGAACAGTCGGATCATCGGTTCAAAAGAAGCTGCCCAATGTTTATCTGATGTACGGTTAGGCATTGATCTCGGATATATTACGAACGTGCCAAAAACAATTTTAACAGAGCTCATGATTTTGACACAGCCCGGCTTTTTACAAAAATATGCTGGTGGCGCATTACGCCCGCAAGAACGGGATATTCGCCGTGCATCGCTCATTCGTGAACGATTATACCAATGGAAGTGAATAAAAGGAGGTTGATGAAAATGATGTTCGGACGTTTTACAGAACGAGCACAAAAGGTGTTAGCATTAGCACAAGAAGAAGCAGTTCGATTAGGACATAACAATATTGGGACAGAGCACATTTTGCTTGGTCTTATTCGAGAGGGGGAAGGAATTGCAGCAAAAGCGCTTATGGCGCTCGGGTTAGGACCAGATAAAATACAAAAAGAAGTAGAATCGCTTATTGGGCGTGGAAATGAAGTTGGGCAAACGATCCACTATACACCACGTGCCAAAAAAGTGATTGAATTGTCAATGGATGAAGCTAGGAAACTTGGACATTCTTACGTTGGTACAGAACATATTTTGCTTGGTCTTATTCGAGAAGGAGAAGGTGTAGCCGCTCGCGTTTTAAACAATTTAGGAGTAAGCTTAAATAAAGCTCGCCAACAAGTACTTCAATTATTAGGAAGCAATGAGTCTGCCTCAGGACATCATGGGGGAACAACGCACGCGAATACGCCAACGTTAGACAGTTTAGCCCGCGATTTAACAGCGATCGCACGTGAAGGTGGTTTGGATCCTGTTATTGGAAGAAGTAAAGAAATCCAACGTGTCATTGAAGTGTTAAGCCGTAGAACGAAAAATAATCCTGTTTTAATTGGGGAACCAGGGGTAGGAAAAACAGCCATTGCCGAAGGACTAGCTCAACAAATTGTTAATAACGAAGTGCCAGAGACGCTTCGTGATAAGCGTGTAATGACGCTCGATATGGGCACGGTCGTTGCAGGTACGAAATATCGTGGTGAGTTTGAAGATCGTTTGAAAAAAGTGATGGATGAAATTCGCCAAGCAGGCAACATCATTTTGTTTATTGACGAATTGCACACCCTCATAGGAGCTGGCGGTGCAGAAGGAGCGATTGATGCATCAAATATTTTAAAACCATCCCTTGCGCGTGGCGAACTACAATGTATTGGGGCAACAACGTTAGATGAATACCGAAAATATATTGAAAAAGATGCTGCGTTAGAAAGACGTTTCCAACCCATTCATGTTGGCGAACCAACGGTTGAAGAATCGATCCAAATCTTAAAAGGACTACGCGATCGTTACGAAGCTCATCATCGTGTTTCTATTTCGGATGAGGCAATTGAGCAAGCTGTGAAGCTTTCAGATCGTTACATCTCGGATCGATTTTTACCAGATAAAGCGATTGATTTAATTGACGAAGCTTGTTCGAAAGTACGTTTACGTTCGTTTACGACACCACCAAATTTAAAAGAGCTCGAACAAAAACTCGAGGAAATTCGCAAAGAAAAAGATGCAGCTGTGCAAAGCCAAGAGTTTGAAAAAGCTGCATCATTACGAGATGCGGAACAAAAATTGCGCGAACAACTTGAAGAAACGAAACGGGCTTGGAAAGAGAAACAAGGTCAAGAAAACTCAGAAGTGACTGTTGAGGATATTGCAGCCGTCGTATCAAGTTGGACGGGGATCCCAGTCTCTAAATTAGCTCAAACTGAAACAGAACGATTATTAAAGTTAGAGGAAATTTTACATTCTCGTGTTATCGGACAAGAAGAAGCTGTCAAAGCAGTTGCAAAAGCAGTGCGTCGCGCCCGTGCAGGATTAAAAGATCCAAAACGCCCAATCGGCTCGTTTATTTTTCTCGGACCGACGGGTGTAGGGAAAACGGAACTGGCACGTGCGCTTGCGGAAGCGATGTTTGGTGATGAAGATGCGATGATTCGGATCGACATGTCTGAGTATATGGAGAAACATTCGACATCACGTCTTGTTGGTTCGCCTCCGGGATATGTTGGTTACGAAGAAGGTGGACAATTAACAGAAAAAGTGCGTCGCAAACCGTATTCAGTCATTTTATTAGATGAGATTGAAAAAGCGCATCCAGATGTGTTTAACATTTTATTGCAAGTGTTAGAGGATGGACGTTTAACGGATTCGAAAGGACGGACAGTTGATTTCCGAAATACGATCATTATTATGACATCAAACGTTGGCGCTGACGCCTTGAAGAGAAATAAATATGTTGGTTTTAATGTACAAGATGAGAGTCAACAGTATAAAGATATGAAAGGGAAAGTGATGGACGAGTTGAAAAAAGCGTTTCGTCCGGAATTTTTAAACCGAATTGATGAAATTATTGTTTTCCACTCACTTGAGAAGAAACATTTAAAAGAAATTGTATCACTAATGGTTGAGCAATTGAAAAAACGTCTACAAGAACAACAAATTGATTTAGAGTTAACCGATGCAGCAATCGAGAAGTTAGCGGAAGAAGGTTATGACTTAGAATACGGAGCACGTCCATTGCGTCGAGCAATTCAAAAACATGTTGAAGATCGTTTGTCCGAAGAACTGTTAAAAGGAACGATTGGCAGCGGACAAAAAGTTGTTATGGATGTTAAAGATGGTCAGTTTGTTGTGTTAACAAACGAAACAGTAAAATAACGAAAACAAGGTATGCTTACATGCATACCTTGTTTTTCATGATGAAAGGAATGGAGCAATGGTTAAACGGAAAACGAAATTCGTTTGTCAACATTGTGGGTATGAAACGGCCAAATGGATGGGAAAATGTCCAGGATGCCATTCGTGGAATGCAATGGTCGAAGAAACGGAAATTGTAAAACCACATAACCGGGCACTATTTGTGCATACAGAGGGGATAGTAGCTAAACCTGTATCGATTACGACAGTAGAAACGACGCAGGAACCGAGAATTGATACGAAGTTCACGGAGTTTAATCGCGTGTTAGGAGGCGGAATTGTTCGTGGTTCCCTCGTTTTGATCGGTGGGGATCCTGGCATCGGGAAATCAACTTTGTTGTTGCAAATTTGCGCCCAACTTGCAAACGATACACATAATGTATTATATATTTCGGGAGAAGAATCAGTAAAACAAACAAAGTTGCGTGCTGAGCGGTTACATGTGACAGCTGAACATTTATATGTTTTATCTGAGACAAATTTAGAACATATTATCCAAACGATTGATGAGATGAAGTCTGCTTTTGTTGTCATTGACTCGATTCAGACGATATATCGTTCAGAGATTACATCAGCGCCAGGGAGCGTTTCACAAGTTCGTGAATGTACAGCAGAGCTGATGCGAATAGCTAAAACGAAAGGTATTGCGATTTTCATTGTCGGACATGTCACGAAAGAAGGAGCGCTTGCAGGTCCGCGTATTCTTGAACATATGGTAGATACCGTATTATATTTTGAGGGCGAACGCCATCATACGTACCGCATTTTACGAGCGGTGAAAAATCGATTTGGTTCCACAAATGAAATCGGTATTTTCGAAATGAAAGAAATAGGGCTTACAGAAGTCAAAAACCCATCAGAAATTTTTTTAGAAGAGCGTTCGAAAGGTGCTTCAGGGTCAACGGTTGTCGCTTCTATGGAAGGGACGAGACCTGTGTTAGTGGAAATTCAAGCATTAGTATCGCCGACTAGTTTCGGAACGCCACGTCGAATGGCAACAGGAATAGATCATAATCGTGTATCTTTACTAATGGCGGTGCTTGAAAAAAGGGTCGGCCTACTTCTTCAAAACCAGGATGCTTATTTAAAAGTGGCTGGTGGAATTAAGTTAGATGAACCTGCGATTGACTTAGCCATTGTGGTAAGCATTGCATCTAGTTTTCGTGATCAACCAACAAACCATACGGACGTTGTGATCGGAGAAGTCGGATTGACAGGTGAAGTACGTCGTGTATCCCGCATTGAACAGCGTGTGCAAGAAGCTGCTAAACTTGGCTTTCAGCGTATCATTATTCCGAAAAGCAACATCGGTGGCTGGAACGTTCCAAAAGGTGTTGAAGTCATTGGAGTAACTAATGTAGAAGAAGCGCTATATTACGCATTAGGAGAAGGGAAAAATCGTCCAATATTTTAACAAAACCATTAAAAAATGATTAAAAATGATGTTCAGATTGGTTTCAAACATTGGAAACTGTTTATAATGTAATAGAGGAGGTGAAAAGCGTGTTAAAACGAATTGTGCAAGCATCTTTTTTCATTACTGGGGGAATGTTAGGAATTATTTTCTTTCCTACTTTGTTAAAACTATTGCATCTAAACGATCTTCCTTATGTCGATAGCCCATATGTAGCCGCCCCAGTTGGTGCGATCATCGTATTCCTTCTCACGTTTTGGTTAGTCGATCATGTGGTTGGACTTATTCATTGGATGGAAGAAACGTTAGTTAAAGCACCTGTAACAGACTTACTATTCGGGAGTCTCGGTTTAATTTTCGGATTGATTGTAGCCTTTTTAGTCGTTATTCCATTAAACTCTATTCAAATTCCGCTTGTTAATACGATATTGCCGATTTTTCTTACGCTATTGTTAGGTTACTTAGGATTTCAAGTTGGATTTAAAAAACGCGATGAACTAATGAACCTATTTTCTTTACCGAATCGAAGTGGAAAGAAAAAAGGTAGCGAGGAAGAAGAAAAAAAGGGGAAATCGCTAAAAATTTTAGATACGAGTGTCATCATTGACGGTCGTATTGCAGATATTTGTCAAACGGGCTTTTTGGAAGGGACGATTGTCATTCCGCGGTTTGTTCTTGAAGAATTGCAACATATCGCTGACTCTTCTGATGCTTTAAAGAGAAATCGTGGACGGAGAGGACTAGATATTTTAAACCGCATTCAAAAAGAGTTAGCAATTAACGTGGAAATATATGAGGGCGATTTTGAAGGAATCCAAGAAGTCGACAGCAAGCTTGTAAAATTGGCTCAATTGACATCAGGCGTTGTCGTGACAAATGACTTTAATTTAAATAAAGTATGCGAGTTGCAAAATGTTCCCGTACTAAATATTAACGACTTAGCGAACGCAGTAAAACCGATCGTTCTTCCAGGGGAAGAATTAAATGTTCACGTCATTAAAGATGGGAAAGAACAAAATCAAGGTGTTGCTTATTTAGATGATGGGACGATGATCGTTGTAGAGGACGGAAAAGACTACATCGGAAAACGAGTCGATGTGCTTGTGACGAGCGTCTTACAAACTTCGGCTGGAAGAATGATTTTTGCTAAATTAAAATTACTTGAAAAAGCATTATGAGCTGTTAGGAGATAGGAAAATGAATTACCATGTCGTTATACCGGCAGCTGGCCGAGGAAAACGAATGAATGCAGGAATAAACAAACAGTTTATTGAGCTTGAAGGAATACCTGTTATTATTCATACGTTACGTGTATTTGAAAGAGATAATTTATGTCAAGGTATTGTTTTAGTTATTAACGATCAAGAACGTGAGCAATTTGTTCATATGCTTCATCGCTTTGAAATAAAAAAAGTAAACGCCCTCGTTTCAGGAGGGGAAGAAAGACAACAGAGCGTCTACAACGGGTTAAAAGCGGTAAATGATGGTCATATTGTGCTCATCCATGATGGTGCTCGTCCGTTTGTAACAATCAAAAAAATTCATGAGCTTGTTCAGGCAACAAAAGGGACGGGAGCAGCTGTACTTGCTGTTCCTGTCAAGGATACGATGAAACAGGTGATCGATGGCCATATTCAAAAAACGGTCGATCGATCGAGCTTGTGGGCTGTACAAACCCCACAAGCTTTTTCCATGCCATTAATACTCGACGCTCATGAGCGAGCAAAAAAAGAACAGTTTATTGGAACAGATGATGCAAGTCTTGTTGAACGGATGGGGCAACGTGTCGTCATTGTAGAAGGCGAGTATACAAACATTAAATTAACAACACCAGAAGATTTATTATTTGCAGAGGCTATTTTACGTGCGAGAGGGGATCAATGATGTATCGAATTGGACAAGGGTTTGATGTCCATCAGTTTGCTGAAGGGCGTCCGCTTATCATTGGTGGAATCCATATTCCGTATGAGAAAGGACTGCTTGGACATTCTGATGCGGATGTGTTGTTACATGCCATTGCTGATGCTTGTTTAGGAGCCATTGGTGAAGGAGACATTGGAAAACATTTCCCTGATACAGATGAAGCATACAAGGATGCTGATTCTGCGCTTCTTCTACAACGGGTATGGAATCTTGTGCGGCGACATGGATATACACTTGTTAATGTGGACTGCACAATTATTGCTCAAAAACCAAAAATGGCTCCATATATCCCAAACATGCAAAAACGAATTGCTGAATTATTAGAAGGAGACGTTTCACAAGTCAACGTAAAGGCGACGACGACAGAAAAGCTCGGCTTTACAGGGAGAGGAGAAGGAATTGCTGCACAAGCCGTCGTTTTGTTACAAAAAAATAATGAATGATGGATTTTGTATGGCGTTTACGGTACAATGGGGTACAGAAATTAGGTAGATGGAGGTCATGACATGTCACAGGAAGTAAGGGTGCGTTACGCGCCGAGTCCGACGGGTCATTTACATATTGGCGGTGCGCGCACAGCGTTGTTTAACTATTTGTTTGCTCGCCATCATCATGGGAAATTTATCGTTCGTATTGAAGATACAGATATTGAGCGGAATGTAGAAGGTGGCGAACAGTCACAACTTGAAAATTTAAAATGGCTCGGTATTGAATATGACGAATCTGTCGATAAAGATGGAGGAAATGGTCCTTATCGTCAAACGGAGCGTCTGCACATATATCGTCAATATACGAACGAATTGTTAGAAAAAGGCTATGCTTATAAATGTTTTTGTACACCTGAGGAACTAGAACAAGAGCGTGAGGCGCAAAAAGCGGCAGGTATTGCGGCGCCACAATACAGCGGAAAATGCCGTCATTTAACGCCAGAGCAAGTTCAACAGCTCGAAGCAGAAGGAAAACCTTACGCAATTCGTTTAAAAGTTCCAGAAGGAAAAGTATATGAATTCGAAGATATGGTGCGCGGTCATGTATCGTTTGAGTCGAAAGATATTGGCGATTGGGTGATCGTCAAAGCGAACGGCATCCCAACGTATAACTTTGCTGTCGTGATTGATGATCATTTAATGAAAATTACGCACGTGTTCCGCGGCGAAGAGCATTTATCAAACACTCCGAAACAATTAATGGTTTATGAATATTTTGGTTGGGAGCCACCAAAATACGCGCATTTAACGCTGATTGTAAATGAAAATCGCAAAAAATTGTCAAAGCGCGATGAGTCGATTATTCAATTCGTTTCTCAATATAAAGAGCTTGGATATTTACCAGAAGCGATGTTTAACTTTTTTGCACTATTAGGTTGGTCGCCAGAAGGGGAAGAGGAGATTTTTACCAAAGAAGAACTCATTCGCATGTTTGATGTTTCCCGTTTATCCAAATCTCCGTCCATGTTTGATAAACAAAAGTTAACATGGATGAACAACCAGTATATTAAAAAACTTGATTTAGATCGTTTAGTAGAACTGTCGCTTCCTCATTTAATTCAAACAGGGCGCTTGCCAGAACAGATGACCGATGAGCAAAAGCAGTGGGCTCGTGATTTAATTGCACTATATCAAGAGCAAATGAGCTACGGCGCTGAGATTGTTGAGCTGTCAGAGTTGTTCTTTAAGCAAGAAATCGAGTATGATGAAGAGGCGAAGGTTGTTTTAGCTGGTGAACAAGTGCCACATGTATTAAAAGCATTTTATGAGCAAATTGAACAGCTTACAACGTTTGACAGTGAGCACATTAAAGCAGCGATTAAAACAGTACAAAAAGAAACTGGCCAAAAAGGGAAAAACTTATTTATGCCAATTCGCGTAGCGGTTACAGGGCAAACGCATGGTCCAGAGCTTCCAGAGGCGATTCGTTTGCTTGGAAAAGAAACGGTGCTATCTCGATTAACTCAATTCATTCGTTAACATTTCCTTGTTTATGCAATAAAATAGGTGTAAGCTATATTAGTGAAAGCGTTGATGAGGAGAAGTAAAAAGAATCAGCATGTCAGAGAGAACCACCTTGGCTGGAAGTGGTTTATGTTTGATTCTTTTGAAATGCACCTCGGAGCCTCCTTTCGAATCAGAGACGTTCTGTAGTAGAATGGAGCGGATTCCCTTCCGTTATAAGGGCAAGAGTGAGCCTTAAGGCTAAACAGAGTGGAACCGCGCAAGAAGCGTCTCTGTGTCATTGTACACAGAGACGTTTTTTTTATTTGAAAGATAACAAAGGGGGAATGATGGTGTTTAAAACATTAAAAGAGGACATTGAAGTTATTTTTGAACAAGATCCGGCAGCAAGAAGTTATTTAGAAGTCATTTTAACGTATTCAGGGTTGCACGCCATTTGGGCACATCGCATTGCCCATGCACTTTATAAGCGGAAATTTTATTTTTTAGCACGCCTCATTTCACAAATTAGTCGTTTTTTTACGGGCATTGAAATTCATCCAGGGGCAAAAATTGGTCGCCGCTTTTTCATCGATCATGGCATGGGAGTCGTCATCGGGGAAACATGCGAGATCGGTGACAATGTGACAGTATATCAAGGCGTCACACTCGGTGGAACGGGAAAAGAGAAGGGGAAGCGCCATCCGACAATTAAAGATAATTGTTTGATTGCTACCGGCGCAAAGGTGCTTGGTTCGATTACGGTTGGGGAAAATAGTAAAATTGGGGCAGGATCGGTCGTGTTGAAAGATGTGCCGCCGAACTCAACCGTTGTCGGCATTCCAGGTCGCGTTGTTGTACAAAATGGCGTGCGTGTGAATAAAGATCTAAATCATTGTGATTTGCCGGATCCGATTGCAGATCGCTTTAAAGAGTTAGAAGCAGAAATCGAGCAACTAAAAGCACAATTAGAAGATCTAAAGAAAGGAACGGTGAACCATGAGCATTCAAGTGTATAATACGTTAACGCGAAAAAAGGAGCCATTTATCCCGTTAGAACCAAATAAAGTGAAAATGTATGTATGTGGTCCGACAGTATACAACTATATTCATATTGGCAACGCTCGTCCAGCGATTGTGTTTGATACGATTCGTCGCTACTTACAATTTCGTGGGTATGAAGTACAATATGTTTCCAACTTCACAGATGTAGATGATAAACTTATTCGCGCAGCAAGGGAATTAGGAGAAGATGTGCCGACGATTGCGGAGCGGTTTATTGAAGCGTATTTTGAAGATATTACAGCGCTTGGTTGCAAAAAGGCAGACGTTCATCCACGGGTAACAGAAAACATAGATACAATCATTCAATTTATTGAACAGCTTATTGAAAAAGGATATGCGTATGAAGTTGATGGTGATGTATATTATCGAACGCGCCGTTTCTCTGATTATGGGAAGCTATCGCATCAATCGATTGATGAATTAAAATCAGGTGCTCGTATTGAAGTCGAAGAAAAAAAAGAAGATCCGCTTGACTTTGCGCTATGGAAAGCGGCAAAAGAAGGAGAGATTTATTGGGATAGCCCATGGGGAAAAGGGCGTCCAGGATGGCATATTGAATGCTCGGCGATGGCGCGCAAATATTTAGGAGATACGATTGATATTCATGCTGGGGGACAAGATTTAACGTTCCCGCACCATGAAAATGAAATTGCTCAGTCTGAAGCGCTAACAGGAAAGCCTTTTGCGAAATATTGGTTGCATAACGGCTACATTAATATCGATAATGAAAAAATGTCGAAATCGCTCGGGAACTTTATTTTAGTGCACGACATTATTAAGCAAGTTGATCCGCAAGTGTTACGTTTCTTTATGCTTTCAGTTCACTATCGTCATCCAATCAACTATAGCCAACCGTTACTTGAAAGTGCAAAAAGCGGATTAGAACGCTTAAAAACAGCTTATGCGAACTTAAAACATCGTTTAGAAAGCAGCACGAATTTAACGACGAATGATGAACAATGGCTAGCGAAAATTGAAGGATTAAGAGACGAGTTTATTCGAGAAATGGATGATGATTTTAATACAGCAAACGGGATCGCTGTTCTGTTTGAATTAGCGAAACAAGCCAATGTATACTTAATGGAAAAGCATACATCGAAACAGGTCATTCAAGCATTTTTACAACAATTTGAACAGATTTTTGATGTGCTTGGCCTTTCTTTACAACACGATGAATTACTTGATGAAGAAATTGAAGCACTTATCCAACAGCGAATTGAAGCGCGGAAAAATCGCGATTTCGCCTTAGCTGATCGGATTCGTGATGAATTAAAGGCAAAAAACATTATTTTAGAAGATACACCACAAGGAACGAGATGGAGAAGAGGATAAGACGATGTTACATTTGTTTAACAAAATTAAGGATTTTGAACAGTTAAACGGTTTAACGTTAGCTTATATTGGTGATGCCGTATACGAATTATTCGTACGGCATCACCTCCTTACCTTAGGGAAAGTAAAACCAAACGATTTACACAACTTAGCAAAAACATACGTTTGTGCTAAAGCGCAATCACGAGTATTGCAATGGTTGCTCAATCATAACCAGCTTTCTGAACAGGAAGTAGCTATTGTTCGAAGAGGTCGTAATGCAAAATCGGGGAGTACACCGAAAAATACAGATGTACAAACGTACCGTCAAAGCACAGGATTTGAAGCGTTAGTTGGTTACCATTTTTTAAGCGGAAATGAAGAACGTCTCCACCAATTAATACGTTGGGCGTTAGATGTACATCGCAATGATGAAGAAAGGGGGATGTGATCATGGATCTCATTATCGGTAAAAATCCCGTGTTAGAAGCGTTAAAATCCGGACGAGAAATGAATAAAATATGGATTGCTGAAGGCTCGCAACGTGGTCAAATGCAGTCGATCATTCAGCTCGCCAAAGAGATGGGTATTACAGTACAGTATGTCCCTAAAAAAAAGATGGATCAATTAAGTGACGGCAATCATCAGGGAGTCATTGCACAAGTTGCTGCATATCGATACTATGATATAGACGATTTATTTAAAAAGGCAGAAGCGCAAGGGGAAGCACCATTTTTTATTATTCTAGATGAACTTGAAGATCCACACAATTTAGGTTCGATTATGCGAACAGCTGATGCGGTAGGTGCTCATGGCATTATTATCCCGAAGCGGCGATCGGTCGCTTTAACCGCAACGGTGGCAAAAGCGTCAACGGGTGCGATTGAATATGTGCCTGTTGCGCGTGTAACCAACTTAGCGCGAACGGTAGATGAATTAAAAGAGCGAGGGGTTTGGATTTTTGGAACAGATGCAAAAGGAAACCAAGATTATCGTCAACTTGATGGGGTTATTCCATTAGCCTTAGTTATCGGTAGTGAAGGGAAAGGAATAAGCCGTTTATTACGAGATAAATGCGATGTGCTCGTTCGCTTGCCGATGATTGGACATGTTACATCGTTAAATGCTTCTGTTGCGGCGAGCTTGTTAATGTATGAGGTGTACCGAAAGCGTCATCCATTAGGTGAGTAAAATGGACATTTTAATCGTTGATGGCTACAACATCATCGGTGCCTGGCCAGAACTACGCGAGTTGCGCGATACAGATTTATCGTTAGCTCGTGACCGACTTGTCGAGAAAATGGCGGAATATCAAGCATTTACTGGTTGTAAAGTCATTATTGTTTTTGACGCACACCTCGTACAAGGAACAACAAAAAAATATGTCGATCATCAAGTAGAGGTCATTTTCACGAAGGAAAACGAAACGGCTGATGAACATATCGAGAAATTGGCGAAATCGCTCCAGCAAGTTCGGACAAAAGTATATGTTGCTACGTCAGACTATACGGAACAATGGGCGATTTTCGGTCAAGGAGCGTTACGTAAATCCGCTCGGGAGCTACTCATTGAAGTGGATGCGGTGCAGCGAAATATTTCGACGAACGTTAAGCACATTCAACAAAAGAAGCCGATATCAAAAATTCCTCTGACAGATGAAGTCGCAAAAATTTTCGAAAAATGGCGAAGAGGGGAAAAATGAACGATTGACCCTGTAAAAAAATGTACTGTATAATACTTTTATCCATGTGCAGGGCGGGGGGATCGGCGTGAGCGCAAATGCAAATGAAAAACAACAAAGCCGTTACGAGCAACTAGAAGACGAAATGATTGTGGAACTTGTGCATCAAGGTGATAGTGAGGCGCTTGATTATTTAATTCATAAGTATAAAAATTTTGTCCGAGCGAAGGCGCGTTCATATTTTTTAGTCGGTGCAGATCGCGAAGATATTGTGCAAGAAGGAATGATTGGGTTATACAAAGCAATCCGAGATTTTAAAGAAGATAAGCAGTCTTCATTTAAGGCGTTTGCGGAGTTATGTATTACTCGGCAAATGATTACAGCTATAAAAATGGCTACGCGACAAAAACACATTCCACTCAATTGTTACGTTTCATTGGACAAGCCGATTTACGAAGATGATTCTGCCCGTACATTGATGGACGTTCTTTCGGGAACGAAAATAACAAATCCTGAGGAACTAATTATTAATAGGGAAGAGTTCGATCATATGGAAGAGAAGATGACCGAACTACTTAGCGATTTAGAAAGGAAAGTGCTCCTTCTTTATTTAGAAGGTCGATCATATCAAGAAATTTCGGAAGAGCTCAATCGTCACGTGAAATCCATTGACAACGCATTGCAACGCGTGAAACGCAAATTAGAAAAGTATGTAGAAATTCAAGGAATTCGTTTATAATATTGACATAAAAAAATATTGTATGATACAGTTTTTAAGACGTAGTATGCCGGAGGAAAACGTATGCGCAAAAAAGTGATTTTAGCGTGTAGCCAATGTTTAAGTCGAAATTATTCAACGATGAAAAATGTTGCTCATTACGATGAGCGGCTAGAGATGAAAAAGTTTTGTAAAACATGCCATACGCATACGATTCACCGCGAAACGAAGTAGTTGATGATCCCGAGATGTTGGAGGGTTTCTTATGCAACGAGTAACGAAATTTTTCCGCGAAGTTGTTCGCGAGATGAAAAAAGTCAGCTGGCCGAAACGAAAAGAACTAATAAACTATACGATCACCGTTTTAGCGACAGTGGCATTTTTTACTGTATTTTTTGCTGTTATTGATTTAGGAATTTCAGAGTTAGTTCGTTTTATACTTGAATAGTAATAGTATATCCATGGTATAATGAAAGATAACAAACAAGAAATAAAGCCCGGTAACGGGTTTTTATTTTGCCTAAAAAAAGATTTGTTTAGGGAGGGAAGGACGATATCGTCCCAGCGAATGGAAAAGAATTGGTATGTTATTCATACGTACTCGGGTTATGAAAATAAAGTAAAAACGAACTTAGAAAAGCGTGTTGAGTCGATGGGTATGCAAGATAAAATTTTTCGCGTCGTCGTGCCTGAAGAGGAGGAAACAGACACAAAAGGTGGTAAAAAGAAAGTTGTCAAAAAGAAAGTATTCCCAGGTTACGTGCTCGTCGAAATGATTATGACAGATGACTCCTGGTATGTTGTTCGCAATACACCAGGAGTAACGGGGTTTGTCGGTTCAGCTGGTGCTGGATCGAAACCGACGCCGCTTCTGGAAGAAGAAGTTTCCGCGATTTTAAAACGAATGGGCGTTGATTTGATCGAGTTAGACTTTGATTTCGAATTAAATGAAGCCGTTCGGATTAAAGAAGGTCCCTTTGCGAATTTTGTTGGAACGATCCAAGAAATCGAAATAGATAAACAAAAAGTAACTGTTCTTGTTGACATGTTTGGACGTGAAACACCAGTAGAGCTTGACTTTTCGCAAATTGAAAAAATATAATAGTAAACAACTTGCAAATGGGCAAGAAAAGTGATAATATTTTAAGGTCAGTATGTCTCAATCATTGAGACGAATGCGATGATTGTTTTCATATATGGAGTGGGAGGGAATATCCCTAATACCACATCACGGACTTAAGGAGGTGTGTCTCGTGGCTAAAAAAGTAATTAAAGTTGTCAAATTGCAAATTCCTGCAGGGAAAGCGAATCCAGCACCACCAGTCGGTCCAGCATTAGGTCAAGCTGGTGTTAACATCATGGGATTCTGTAAAGAATTCAACGCTCGTACAGCTGATCAAGCAGGTTTAATTATTCCTGTTGAAATTACGGTATACGAAGACCGTTCATTTACATTTATTACGAAAACTCCACCTGCTGCTGTGTTACTTAAGAAAGCGGCTGGTATCGAGTCTGGTTCTGGTGAGCCAAACCGTAATAAAGTGGCAACAGTAAAGCGCGACAAAGTGCGCGAGATTGCTGAAACAAAAATGCCAGACTTAAACGCGGCGAGCATTGAAGCAGCTATGCGCATGATCGAAGGAACGGCGCGCAGCATGGGTATCGTCATCGAAGACTAATGAAGATCTGGCTGGAAAAGGTTGCGGAAGCGAACTATATAGTTTTCGCAACCTTTATTCGTGGGAGGTCTTTCCGTTAAAACCACAAAAGGAGGAAATAATAATGCCAAAAAGAGGAAAACGTTACTTAGAGGCAGCGAAGTTAATTGATCGCTCTAAAGCATACGACGTAAAAGAAGCGATCGAATTAGTGAAAAAGACAAACGTTGCAAAATTTGATGCAACAGTAGAAGTTGCTTTCCGTTTAGGAGTTGATCCGAAGAAAGCAGATCAACAAATTCGGGGTGCGGTTGTATTACCGCATGGAACAGGTAAAGTACGTCGCGTATTAGTGCTTGCAAAAGGTGAAAAAGCGAAGGAAGCAGAAGCGGCAGGCGCAGATTACGTAGGTGATACAGATTACATCAACAAAATTCAGCAAGGTTGGTTTGAGTTTGATGTTATCGTTGCAACTCCTGATATGATGGGTGAAGTTGGTAAAATCGGTCGTATTTTAGGACCAAAAGGTTTAATGCCAAACCCTAAAACTGGAACGGTTACATTTGATGTTGCGAAAGCAGTCAATGAAATTAAAGCTGGTAAAGTGGAATACCGCGTTGACAAAGCAGGAAACATCCACGTGCCAATCGGTAAAGTATCATTTGATACTGAAAAATTAGTAGAAAACTTCGCGACAATTTATGAGACAATCTTAAAAGTAAAACCAGCAGCGGCGAAGGGCACATACGTGAAAAACGTAACAGTTGCTTCAACGATGGGCCCTGGCGTAAAAGTAGATCCTTCTACTGTTGCTGTTGCTCGCTAATTATAGATATTGACTTTTTAGAAACGCTTTAGTATACTATCTATTGTTTGAAAAGCGAATATCATTTGTACCGTAGACAGTAGGTGCCTCATATAGGCTTAATTTCCTACCGAGGTGTTGAGACTCATAAATAAGTGCATCTTGCACTTTTCGGGGGCCTCCATGTCTGCGTTGACATGGAGGTTTTTTATTGAGCGGTATAAGTGGTGTCGAAACTCAACTTCTACAGGAGGTGTTGACATGAGCAGCGTACTTGAACAAAAGCAGCAGCTAGTAGCGGAGATTGCTGAAAAACTTCGCGCGAGCAAATCAACGATCATTGTTGATTATCGCGGCTTAAATGTCGCTCAAGTTACAGAACTTCGTAAGCAACTTCGCGAAGCGGGCATCGAGTTCAAAGTGTACAAAAACACATTAACTCGTCGTGCTGTTGCTGAGTTAGGCTTAGAAGGTTTAGATGAAACATTAACAGGTCCGAATGCGATCGCATTCAGCAATGATGATGTCGTTGCTCCTGCAAAAATTTTAAACGAATTCGCAAAAAAGAACGAAGCGTTAAAAATTAAAGCAGGTATCATCGAAGGTAACGTAGCAACATTTGAAGAAGTTAAGGCGCTTGCAGAGCTTCCATCTCGCGAAGGCTTGCTCTCTATGTTGCTTAGCGTTCTTCAAGCACCAATCCGCAACTTTGCGCTTGTTACAAAAGCAGTTGCTGAGAAGAAAGAAGAACAAGGTGCTTAATTTACAAATCGCCTAAAACTAAAATATTAAGGAGGAAGATCGATCATGACTAAAGAACAAATCATTGAAGCGGTTAAAAATATGACGGTTTTAGAACTAAACGACTTAGTAAAAGCAATCGAAGAAGAATTTGGTGTAACTGCTGCTGCTCCTGTAGTAGTTGCTGGTGGTGCCGCTGCTGGTGCTGCTGCTGAAGAAAAAACTGAATTCGACGTTATCCTTGCAGATGGCGGAGCACAAAAAATCAAAGTTATCAAAGTTGTGCGCGAACTTACTGGTCTTGGCTTAAAAGAAGCAAA
The DNA here is from genome assembly GCF_001418025.1 of Anoxybacillus suryakundensis. Classification (NCBI taxonomy): domain Bacteria; kingdom Bacillati; phylum Bacillota; class Bacilli; order Caryophanales; family Anoxybacillaceae; genus Anoxybacillus; species Anoxybacillus suryakundensis. The sequence continues at coordinate 13,322 of NZ_LIOK01000023.1, read as the reverse complement.
AGACTTAGTAGACAACACTCCAAAGCCAGTTAAAGAAGGCGTTTCTAAAGAAGAAGCTGAAGAAATTAAAGCGAAGCTTGAAGAAGCTGGCGCGAAAGTTGAAATCAAGTAATGATGTGAAGAAGCTCGCTCGTAGTAGCGGGCTTCTTTGTGTTTTTATGTGCGTTCGTTTACAATGAGGGAGAGAGGTGAATATAATGGGTGATCACTACTATACGGAACGGCCAACTGTAGAAAGTAAGCCGTTTCAATGGACGTATATGTTGCGAGGTCATCAGTTTTTATTTACAGTCGATCAAGGTGTATTTTCGAAAAAAGAAGTCGACTTTGGTTCGCGGTTACTAATTGAAACATTTATGGAGCCAGATGTGCGTGGAAATATTCTGGATGTTGGTTGTGGATATGGACCAATCGGTTTGGCACTAGCCAAAGATTTTCCGTATCGAACTGTGCATATGATCGATGTAAATGAGCGAGCAATTGAGTTGGCTGAGAAAAATAAACAGCAAAATGGTATTGAAAATGCCCAAATTTACACAAGTAACTTATTTGACGAAGTAGAAGGGGCGTTTGCTGCGATTGTTACAAACCCGCCAATTCGTGCAGGGAAAGCAGTCGTCCATTCAATTTTTGAGCAAAGTGCGAACTACTTGCTTCCTGGTGGGCAACTATGGGTCGTCATTCAAAAAAAACAAGGTGCTCCATCTGCTTTAGAAAAGTTAAAAACGATTTTTGATCAAGTTGATGTCGTTGAAAAGAAAAAAGGTTACTTTATTATTCGGGCACAAAAAGCTTGACGCCTAATTTTGTGTATGATACCATTATAAAATGCTAAATGTGTATTTTTTTTAGTTTACGTATGCTGTGTATGTATGTATAATTTTAGGTTTAGAGGAAAAACTTATAAAATATATAATAGGTCAAACATGTGGTTTTCTTATAAGAAACCATTTCTTTTTTGTCTGATGACAAGTTATTAATGTTTGATTTGAGGGGTGAATCAGTTGACAGGTCAACTAGTTCAATACGGACGACACCGCCAACGAAGAAGTTATGCGCGCATTAGTGAAGTGTTGGAACTACCAAATTTGATTGAAATTCAAACTTCTTCTTATCAGTGGTTTCTCGACGAAGGATTGCGTGAAATGTTCCAAGATATTTCACCGATCGAAGATTTTACAGGAAATTTGTCACTAGAATTTATTGATTACAGCTTAGGAGAACCGAAGTACTCTGTCGAAGAGTCAAAAGAACGCGATGTTACATACGCAGCACCGCTTCGAGTTAAAGTACGCCTAATCAATAAAGAAACAGGTGAAGTCAAAGAACAAGATGTATTTATGGGAGACTTCCCATTAATGACAGAAACGGGCACATTCATTATTAATGGTGCTGAACGTGTTATCGTTTCCCAGCTTGTTCGTTCACCGAGCGTATATTACAGCGGAAAAGTAGATAAAAACGGAAAACGTGGCTTTACAGCAACCGTCATTCCAAACCGCGGTGCATGGCTCGAATACGAAACAGACGCAAAAGACGTTGTGTACGTTCGCATTGATCGTACGCGTAAGTTGCCTGTAACCGTGTTATTGCGGGCGTTAGGTTTTGGCTCAGACCAAGAGATTGTCGATTTGCTTGGTGATAACGAGTATATTCGTAATACGTTAGAAAAAGACAATACAGAAAGTACAGAAAAAGCGTTGCTTGAAATTTATGAACGGTTACGTCCAGGGGAGCCGCCTACCGTTGAAAACGCAAAAAGCTTGCTCATCTCTCGTTTCTTTGATCCAAAACGATATGATCTCGCAAGTGTTGGTCGTTATAAAATTAACAAAAAGCTCCATATTAAAAACCGTTTGTTTGGTCAACGTTTAGCAGAAACACTCGTTCATCCGGAAACGGGTGAAGTGATTGCTGAAAAAGGAACAGTTCTCGATCGTAGAACGCTCGACCGCATTTTACCTGAGCTTGAAAAAGGAATCGGTATACGTAAATACCAACCGCTTGGGGGCGTTGTCGAAGATGAGTTTGCTTTGCAAGCAATCAAAATTTATGCTCCAAACGATCCAGATGGCGAAAAAGTCATCACGGTCATTAGTAACGGGTATATCCCAGAAACAGTGAAACATATTACACCTGCAGATATTATTGCATCTATTAGCTACTTCTTTAACTTATTGCATGGAGTCGGTGATACAGACGATATCGACCATTTAGGAAATCGTCGACTTCGTTCTGTTGGAGAGTTGCTACAAAATCAATTCCGAATTGGTCTTTCGCGCATGGAGCGCGTTGTTCGTGAACGGATGTCCATTCAAGATACAAACACAATTACACCACAGCAACTCATTAACATTCGTCCGGTCATTGCGGCTATTAAAGAGTTTTTCGGAAGCTCACAATTATCACAATTCATGGACCAAACAAACCCGCTTGCAGAATTGACACATAAACGCCGTCTTTCTGCGCTTGGTCCGGGCGGTTTAACGCGTGAACGCGCTGGCTTTGAAGTGCGTGACGTTCACTATTCACACTATGGTCGCATGTGTCCGATCGAAACGCCAGAAGGTCCGAACATCGGGTTAATTAACTCGCTTTCGACATACGCAAAAGTGAATAAATTCGGGTTTATTGAAACGCCTTATCGTCGTGTTGATCCTGAGACAGGAAAAGTAACGAATCAAATTGACTATTTGACAGCGGATGAAGAAGACAACTACGTTGTTGCCCAAGCAAACGTTCCGATTGCGGAAGATGGGACGTTTTTAGAAGAAAACGTTGTTGCTCGTTTCCGTGGTGAAAACATTGTCGTTAAACGGGATCGTGTGGACTATGTAGACGTTTCACCAAAACAAGTCGTGTCCGTAGCGACAGCCTGCATTCCATTCTTAGAAAACGATGACTCAAACCGTGCACTTATGGGTGCGAACATGCAACGTCAAGCTGTTCCACTTATGCAACCGGAAGCTCCAATCGTTGGTACAGGAATGGAGTATGTGGCAGCGAAAGATTCTGGTGCTGCAGTTATTTGTAAGCATCGTGGAATCGTTGAGCGCGTCGAAGCAAAAGAAATTTGGGTGCGCCGTTTAATCGAAGTCGATGGAAAAGAAGTAAAAGGTGATTTAGATAAATATCGTTTATTGAAGTTTGTTCGTTCAAACCAAGGAACGTGCTACAATCAACGCCCAATCGTTAAAGCGGGTGACATTGTAGAGAAAGGTGAGATTTTAGCTGACGGTCCATCAATGGAAAAAGGGGAGTTAGCCCTTGGTCGCAACGTGCTTGTTGCGTTTATGACATGGGATGGATACAACTACGAAGACGCGATTATTATGAGTGAGCGTCTCGTTAAAGACGATGTGTATACATCCATTCATATTGAGGAATATGAATCCGAAGCGCGTGACACGAAGCTCGGTCCAGAAGAAATTACGCGTGATATTCCAAACGTTGGTGAAGATGCGCTTCGCAATCTAGATGAACGCGGTATTGTGCGCATCGGTGCAGAAGTGAAAGACGGGGATCTGCTTGTCGGTAAAGTCACTCCAAAAGGTGTCACTGAGTTAACTGCAGAAGAGCGCCTATTGCACGCTATCTTTGGCGAGAAAGCGCGCGAAGTTCGAGATACTTCTTTACGTGTACCGCACGGTGGAGGTGGAATTGTTCTCGATGTCAAAGTGTTTACTCGCGAAGACGGTGATGAGTTACCTCCAGGTGTAAACCAACTTGTTCGTGTGTACATTGTACAAAAGCGGAAAATTTCCGAAGGTGACAAAATGGCAGGACGCCACGGAAACAAAGGGGTTATTTCCCGTATTTTACCTGAGGAAGATATGCCGTTTTTACCAGATGGCACCCCGGTTGACATTATGTTAAACCCATTAGGCGTACCTTCGCGTATGAACATCGGGCAAGTGCTCGAGTTGCATCTCGGAATGGCAGCGAGAAAGTTAGGACTTCATGTGGCGTCACCTGTATTTGACGGCGCTCGTGAAGAAGATGTATGGGCGACGTTAGAAGAAGCAGGAATGGCACGCGATGCGAAAACCGTTCTATACGATGGGCGCACTGGGGAGCCATTTGATAATCGTGTTTCTGTCGGTATTATGTACATGATTAAGCTCGCGCACATGGTTGATGATAAGTTACATGCTCGTTCGACAGGTCCGTACTCGCTTGTTACGCAACAGCCACTTGGCGGAAAAGCGCAGTTTGGTGGTCAACGTTTCGGTGAGATGGAAGTATGGGCGCTTGAAGCATACGGCGCAGCTTATACGTTACAAGAAATTTTAACTGTCAAATCAGACGATGTGGTTGGTCGTGTGAAAACATATGAGGCGATCGTAAAAGGTGAAAACGTTCCAGAACCAGGTGTTCCTGAGTCGTTCAAAGTATTAATTAAAGAGCTACAAAGCTTAGGTATGGACGTAACAGTTTTATCAAGTGATGAAAAAGAAATTAGCATGGAAAACTTCGGGGAAGATGATGACGTTCAACCAGTTGACATCATCCCACCTACAGATGAGTCAGCCAAAGAAGATGAAGGCGTTGTTGTAAAAGAATAGTTTGTTGACATAAGGGTAAAACCTGGATATTAAAAGGGAGGTAGGCCCCTTGTTAGATGTGAATAAGTTTGAATATATGAAGATCGGACTCGCTTCACCCGAGAAAATTCGTTCTTGGTCGTATGGTGAAGTTAAAAAACCAGAAACGATTAACTATCGAACATTAAAACCAGAAAAAGATGGACTGTTTTGCGAACGCATTTTTGGTCCGACAAAAGACTGGGAATGTCATTGTGGAAAGTATAAGCGCGTTCGTTATAAAGGTGTCGTTTGTGACCGATGCGGTGTAGAAGTTACACGTGCAAAAGTTCGCCGTGAGCGCATGGGTCATATTGAACTAGCAGCCCCTGTTTCACATATTTGGTACTTTAAAGGAATTCCTAGCCGCATGGGACTTGTCTTAGACATGTCCCCTCGCGCGCTAGAGGAAGTCATTTACTTTGCATCTTATGTTGTGACGGATCCAGGCGATACGCCGTTAGAAAAGAAACAATTGCTTTCTGAAAAAGAATATCGCGCGTATCGCGAGAAGTACGGAAACTCGTTCCAAGCTTCAATGGGTGCGGAAGCGATTAAAAAGTTGTTACAAGACATTGACCTTGAAAAAGAAGTAGAAACGTTAAAAGAAGAATTGAAAACAGCACAAGGACAGCGTCGTGCTCGTACAATTAAGCGTCTTGAAGTGCTTGAAGCGTTCCGTAACTCTGGTAACGATCCATCTTGGATGGTTTTGGATGTGCTACCTGTTATTCCGCCAGAGTTACGTCCGATGGTGCAGTTAGACGGTGGACGTTTTGCGACATCTGACTTAAACGATTTATATCGTCGCGTCATTAATCGAAACAACCGTTTAAAGCGTTTATTAGACCTTGGTGCACCGAACATTATTGTGCAAAATGAAAAGCGGATGCTTCAAGAAGCTGTCGATGCGTTAATTGATAACGGTCGTCGTGGTCGTCCTGTTACAGGGCCAGGAAATCGTCCGCTGAAGTCGCTTTCCCATATGTTAAAAGGAAAGCAAGGTCGTTTCCGCCAAAACTTGCTCGGTAAGCGTGTTGACTATTCTGGTCGTTCTGTTATCGTTGTCGGTCCGAATTTGAAAATGTATCAATGCGGCTTACCAAAAGAAATGGCGCTGGAGTTGTTTAAACCGTTCGTTATGAAAGAATTAGTAGAACGTGGCTTAGCGCACAACATTAAGAGTGCAAAGCGAAAAATTGAGCGTGTTCATCCAGAAGTTTGGGATGTTTTAGAATCTGTCATCAAAGAGCATCCGGTGCTATTAAACCGAGCACCGACCCTTCACCGTCTTGGTATTCAGGCGTTTGAACCGACGCTTGTAGAAGGTCGTGCGATCCGCTTGCATCCACTTGTTTGTACGGCGTACAATGCGGACTTCGACGGTGACCAAATGGCTGTGCACGTACCGCTTTCAGCAGAAGCGCAAGCAGAAGCACGTCTACTGATGCTTGCTGCACAAAACATTTTGAACCCAAAAGACGGAAAGCCGGTCGTTACACCTTCACAAGACATGGTTTTAGGAAACTACTATTTAACGATGGAACGTGAAGGTGCTGTTGGGGAAGGAATGGTATTTAAAGATACGGACGAGGCGTTGTTAGCTTACCATAACGGTTATGTTCATTTGCATACACGCATCGCTGTTCATGCCGGCTCGTTGAAAAACGAAACGTTTACAGCAGAGCAAAATAATAAATTGCTTATCACAACAGTTGGAAAGTTAATCTTCAATGAGATCTTGCCGAAGTCATTCCCGTATATTAATGAACCGACGCAAGAAAACATTGAAGAACGAACACCAGATAAGTATTTCTTAGATAAAGGTGTGAACGTGAAAGAAGAAATCCGTAAGCGTCCACTCGTTCCACCGTTTAAGAAAAAAATTCTCGGTAATATCATTGCAGAGGTATTTAAACGTTTCAAAATTACGGAAACGTCTAAAATGCTTGACCGCATGAAAGATCTCGGCTTTAAGTACTCAACAAAAGCCGGTATTACAATTGGTGTAGCGGACATCGTTGTCTTGCCTGAAAAACAAGAAATTTTAGAAGAAGCACAAGCAAAAGTTGATACGGTATTAAAACAATTTAGACGCGGTTTAATTACTGATGAAGAACGTTATGAACGCGTTATTTCGATTTGGAGTGCGGCGAAAGACAAAATTCAAGGTCGCTTAATGGAGTCGCTTGATAAGCGAAATCCAATTTTCATGATGAGTGACTCTGGAGCCCGCGGTAACGCATCGAACTTTACGCAACTTGCAGGTATGCGTGGATTAATGGCGAACCCAGCTGGACGTATTATCGAGCTTCCAATTAAATCTTCGTTCCGCGAGGGTTTAACAGTACTTGAGTACTTCATTTCAACACACGGAGCGCGTAAAGGTCTTGCGGATACAGCGTTAAAAACAGCGGACTCTGGTTATTTAACACGTCGTCTCGTTGACGTTGCACAAGACGTTATTATTCGTGAAGATGACTGTGGCACAGATCGTGGTACGTTAATCCGTGCGTTAAAAGACGGCACAGAAGTGATCGTGAAGCTTGAAGATCGTCTCATTGGACGTTATGCGCGTAAGACGGTGAAACATCCGGAAACAGGCGAAGTGCTTGTACGTGAAAATGAAATGATTACAGAAGACATCGCGAATGCGATTGTCAAAGCTGGTATTGAAGAAGTATGGATTCGTTCGGCATTTACATGTAACACGCGTCATGGTGTATGTAAAAAATGTTACGGACGTAACTTGGCAACCGGTGCGGAAGTTGAAGTTGGTGAAGCGGTTGGTATTATCGCCGCTCAATCAATCGGTGAGCCGGGCACACAGCTCACAATGCGTACGTTCCATACAGGTGGGGTAGCAGGAGACGATATCACACAAGGTTTACCGCGCGTACAAGAGTTATTTGAAGCGCGTAATCCAAAAGGTCAAGCCGTCATTTCAGAAATTGATGGTGTTGTTGTGGCGATTAACGAAACGCGTGACCGTCAACGTGAAATTGTCATCCAAGGCGAAGTCGAGACACGTACGTATACAGCCCCTTACAGTGCGCGCCTGAAAGTGCAAGAAGGACAGAAAGTTGAGCGTGGTCAAGAGCTAACAGAAGGTTCAATCGACCCGAAAGAGCTGTTGAGAGTTAAAGATATGAATGCTGTACAAGAATACTTGTTGCGCGAAGTACAAAAAGTATACCGCATGCAAGGGGTAGAAATTAGCGATAAACATATCGAAGTTATGGTTCGTCAAATGCTTCGTAAAGTGCGTGTCATTGATGCGGGCGATACAGACCTGTTGCCTGGTACATTACTTGATATCCATCAATTTACGGATGCAAACGCGAAAGTGTTAATGGAGGGCAAACGACCAGCAACGGCTCGTCCAGTATTACTTGGAATTACGAAAGCATCGCTTGAAACAGATTCATTCTTATCTGCAGCATCATTCCAAGAAACAACACGCGTTTTAACGGATGCTGCAATCAAAGGAAAACGCGACGAATTACTTGGATTAAAAGAAAATGTCATTATCGGTAAACTTGTTCCAGCAGGGACAGGAATGGCTCGCTATCGCAAAGTAAAGCCGGTAATTAAAACAATGAAGGACGAAGATGCTGTTACAACGAAATAATTCATGAACCTATTGCTAGCACCGTTCGCTAGCAATAGGTTCAAAAATAATAGTTGACACAGAACTCAGAAAGTGATAGCATAATAAAGGTGTTCCGAAAACCTGTCACTTTGGAGGATATGTTACATGTCTTATGAAAAAGTCGCACAGGCAAAACAAATTGTTGTAGGAACGAAACAAACAGTGCGAGCTCTGAAAGATGGAAAGGTACATGAGATCGTCATTGCTGAAGATGCGGATGCAACAATCATCGATAAAGTGCTGGAAGTAGCAAGAGAGGCGAATGTACCTGTTTGTAAAGTGGACTCGATGAAAAAACTCGGGAAAACATGTCAAATCGACGTAGGAGCGGCTGTTGTTGCGATCATTCGTTAAAAACTGTTTTTGTGGGTTTACTACAAAAACTTTGTTTTTGCATAAAAATGAGCCACCTGGATGTGTGGGCTTGAATTTGATTGTGAAGGGAGGAAATTTACCATGCCTACAATTAACCAGCTTGTACGTAAAGGTCGTACAAAAAAGGTAGTGAAATCTAAATCACCTGCGTTAAATAAAGGGTATAACAGCTTCAAAAAAGTTCAAACAACTGTTTACTCTCCGCAAAAACGTGGAGTATGTACACGTGTAGGTACAATGACACCAAAGAAGCCAAACTCTGCGCTTCGTAAATATGCCCGTGTACGTCTATCTAACGGTATTGAGGTAACTGCTTATATCCCAGGTATCGGTCATAACTTACAAGAACACAGCGTTGTATTAATTCGCGGTGGACGTGTAAAAGACTTACCAGGGGTACGTTACCACATCGTTCGCGGTGCTTTAGATACAGCAGGTGTAGCAAACCGTATGCAAGGTCGTTCAAAATACGGTGCGAAAAAACCAAAAGCAGCTAAGAAATAACATTGAACATTTCTCGCTGATTTTTACTGAAAGGAGGAAAAACTATGCCACGTAAAGGTCCGGTTCCTAAACGAGATGTGTTACCAGATCCAATTTACAATTCAAAGCTAGTTACACGTTTAATCAATAAAATTATGATTGACGGTAAAAGAGGTAAAGCGCAAAAAATTCTTTACACAGCTTTCGATATTATTCGTGAGCGCACAGGTAAAGATCCAATGGAAGTGTTTGAGCAAGCGTTGAAAAACGTTATGCCAGTTCTTGAAGTTCGCGCACGCCGTGTTGGTGGTGCAAACTATCAAGTTCCTGTTGAGGTGCGTCCAGAGCGCCGCACAACATTAGGTCTTCGCTGGCTTGTGAACTACGCTCGTCTTCGTGGAGAAAAAACGATGGAAGAGCGTTTAGCAAACGAAATCATGGATGCAGCAAACAACACAGGTGCAGCTGTGAAAAAACGCGAAGATACACACAAAATGGCAGAAGCAAACAAAGCGTTTGCACACTATCGTTGGTAATTTTTTTCGTTCAATTAAGAATAGGTGAGAGCGATGCGGTTGAAACTAAAAAAAGCATGCCCATCGCTCATTCGCCTATATTCCTATATGCAAATTAAATTACGATACTTCATTTAAGGAAGGAGAAAAAATCCATATGGCAAGACAGTTCTCCTTGGAAAACACTCGCAATATCGGAATCATGGCCCATATTGACGCCGGTAAAACAACTACAACAGAGCGTATTCTTTTCTACACAGGACGCGTTCATAAAATCGGTGAAGTGCATGAGGGCGCAGCAACGATGGACTGGATGGAGCAAGAACAAGAGCGCGGAATTACGATTACATCCGCAGCGACAACTGCTCAATGGAAAAATCATCGTATTAACATCATCGATACACCTGGACACGTCGACTTCACAGTAGAGGTTGAGCGTTCATTGCGTGTATTAGACGGTGCAGTAGCTGTATTAGACGCACAGTCAGGTGTAGAACCACAAACAGAAACAGTATGGCGCCAAGCGACTACATACGGTGTTCCACGTATCGTTTTCGTAAACAAAATGGACAAAATTGGCGCAGACTTCCTATACTCTGTAAAAACGCTTCATGAACGTTTACAAGCGAATGCGCATCCTGTTCAATTACCGATTGGTGCAGAAGATCAATTCACAGGCATCATTGACCTTGTTGAAATGTGCGCATACCACTATCACGATGAGTTAGGAAAAAACATCGAGCGCATCGAGATTCCTGAAGACTATCGTGATATGGCAGAAGAATATCGTGGGAAATTAATTGAAGCAGTTGCAGAGCTTGACGAAGAATTAATGATGAAATATTTAGAAGGGGAAGAAATTACGAAAGAAGAATTAAAAGCTGCAATTCGTAAAGCAACAGTTTCTGTTCAATTCTTCCCAGTATTCTGTGGTTCTGCATTCAAAAACAAAGGTGTTCAATTAATGCTTGACGGAGTTGTTGACTACTTACCATCACCAGTCGACATTCCTGCGATCAAAGGAACTGTTCCTGATACAGAGGAAGAAACAGTTCGTGAAGCGCGTGACGATGCTCCTTTTGCAGCGTTAGCGTTTAAAATTATGACAGACCCTTACGTTGGTAAGTTGACGTTCTTCCGCGTATACTCTGGTACATTGAACTCTGGTTCTTACGTGTTGAATTCAACAAAACGTAAGCGTGAACGTATTGGTCGTATTCTACAAATGCACGCAAACCACCGCGAAGAAATTGCACAAGTTTACGCTGGTGACATTGCGGCAGCTGTAGGTTTAAAAGATACAACAACTGGTGATACGCTGTGTGATGAAAAAGACCCAGTAATTTTAGAGTCTATGCAATTCCCAGAGCCAGTTATTCAAATCGCGATCGAACCGAAGTCAAAAGCTGACCAAGATAAGATGAGTACAGCATTGCAAAAACTTCAAGAAGAAGACCCAACATTCCGTGCATGGACAGACCAAGAAACTGGTCAAACAATCATCGCGGGTATGGGTGAGCTTCACCTTGACATTATCGTTGACCGTATGCGTCGCGAGTTTAAGGTAGAAGCAAACGTTGGTGCTCCACAAGTTGCATACCGTGAAACATTCCGCAAATCTGCACAAGTTGAAGGTAAATTTGTGCGTCAGTCTGGTGGTCGCGGTCAATACGGTCACGTTTGGATCGAGTTCTCACCAAACGAGGAAGGAAAAGGCTTTGAATTCGAAAACGCGATCGTCGGTGGGGTTGTTCCGAGAGAATACATTCCTGCAATTCAAGCAGGTCTTGAAGATGCAATGCAAAATGGTGTTCTTGCTGGATACCCAGTTGTTGACATTAAAGCGAAGTTATTTGATGGTTCTTACCACGATGTTGACTCAAGCGAAATGGCGTTCAAAATTGCTGCTTCTATGGCGTTGAAAAACGCAGCAGCAAAATGTGACCCAGTGTTACTTGAGCCGATCATGAAAGTAGAAGTTATCGTCCCTGAAGAATATTTAGGTGACATCATGGGTGACATTACTTCTCGTCGTGGTCGCGTCGAAGGTATGGAAGCTCGTGGTAACGCACAAGTTGTTCGTGCGATGGTTCCACTTTCTGAAATGTTTGGGTACGCAACTTCATTGCGTTCAAATACACAAGGTCGCGGAACATTCACAATGGTATTTGACCATTATGAAGAAGTTCCGAAGAGCATTGCTGAGGAAATCATCAAAAAAAATAAAGGTGAATAATTGATTTTCTAGCATTGTTCAAGTATAAATACTTATGTAAGACTTGGAAGTGGACGTGCCTGTGCACTTTCACTTCCGAGCATTCTATACTTAATAAAAAACACTAAGGAGGATATTATAATGGCTAAAGCGAAATTCGAACGCACGAAACCACACGTCAACATTGGTACAATCGGCCACGTTGACCACGGTAAAACAACTTTAACAGCTGCAATCACAACAGTTCTTGCGAAACAAGGTAAAGCAGAAGCACGCGCATATGATCAAATCGACGCTGCTCCAGAAGAGCGTGAGCGCGGAATTACAATCTCAACTGCACACGTTGAGTACGAAACTGACAACCGTCACTATGCACACGTTGACTGCCCAGGTCACGCAGACTACGTGAAAAACATGATCACAGGTGCTGCGCAAATGGACGGCGCGATCCTTGTTGTATCTGCTGCTGACGGTCCAATGCCACAAACTCGTGAGCACATTCTTCTTTCTCGCCAAGTAGGCGTACCTTACATCGTTGTATTCTTAAACAAATGCGACATGGTAGACGACGAAGAGCTTTTAGAGCTTGTTGAAATGGAAGTTCGTGACTTATTATCTGAATACGACTTCCCTGGAGACGAAGTTCCTGTTATTAAAGGTTCTGCGTTAAAAGCGCTTGAAGGAGATCCAGCTTGGGAAGGAAAAATCATCGAACTTATGAACGCTGTTGATGAGTACATCCCAACTCCACAACGCGAAGTTGACAAACCATTCATGATGCCAGTTGAGGACGTATTCTCAATCACTGGTCGTGGTACAGTTGCTACTGGTCGTGTTGAGCGCGGTATCTTAAAAGTTGGTGACCAAGTAGAAATCATCGGTCTTTCTGAAGAGCCAAAAGCAACAACTGTTACAGGTGTTGAAATGTTCCGTAAGCTTCTTGACCAAGCTGAAGCTGGTGACAACATCGGTGCACTTCTTCGCGGTGTTTCTCGTGACGAAGTACAACGCGGTCAAGTATTAGCAAAACCAGGAACAATCACTCCACACACAAAATTTAAAGCGCAAGTTTACGTATTAACAAAAGAAGAAGGTGGACGTCATACTCCATTCTTCTCTAACTACCGTCCACAATTCTACTTCCGTACAACGGACGTAACAGGTATCATCCAACTTCCAGAAGGTGTTGAGATGGTAATGCCTGGAGACAATATCGAAATGACAGTAGAATTAATCGCGCCAATCGCGATCGAAGAAGGTACAAAATTCTCGATCCGCGAAGGTGGACGTACAGTAGGTGCAGGTTCTGTATCTGAAATTATCGAGTAATCGATGGGAGTGGTCTAGCGGTTAGCTAGACCACTTATTTTTGTGCGCTCGGCATGGGTGCAATCTCTAGGGTGAAAGTCCCGAACTGCGAAGGCAGAAGTAGCAGTTAGCTTAACGCAAGGGTGTCCGTGGTGACGCGGAATCTGAAGGAAGCGGGCGGCAAACTTCCG
>NZ_LIOK01000022.1:0-32443 GCF_001418025.1 Anoxybacillus suryakundensis | reverse complement strand
TTAGCTTTCGTACGCTTTTCGCTTCGTTCAGTTTTCAAGGAACATCAAAGCGGGTGATGGGAATCGAACCCACGACATCAGCTTGGAAGGCTGAGGTTTTACCACTAAACTACACCCGCATTATGAGTAGTGAGATGGTCGGGAAGACAGGATTCGAACCTGCGACCCCATGGTCCCAAACCATGTGCTCTACCAAGCTGAGCTACTTCCCGTCCTCATTATAATATAAACATGGCGCGCCCGAGAGGATTCGAACCCCTAACCTTCTGATCCGTAGTCAGATGCTCTATCCAATTGAGCTACGGGCGCATTTTTAACGACCTTTTCAATATATCATGTTTCATTAATTAAAGTCAAGCTTTTTAGATGCGGCCGAGAGGACTTGAACCTCCACGGGGTTGCCCCCACTAGGCCCTCAACCTAGCGCGTCTGCCATTCCGCCACGACCGCATATCTTAAAAAACCGCCGACTGGTGCGGGTGGAGGGACTTGAACCCCCACGCCAAAGGCGCCAGATCCTAAGTCTGGTGCGTCTGCCAATTCCGCCACACCCGCATACATGGTGAGCCATGGAGGACTCGAACCTCCGACCCTCTGATTAAAAGTCAGATGCTCTACCTACTGAGCTAATGGCTCGTTTCAAAAAGGGTTTTCAAATAATATTTTTGACGTCCCGCTCTCAGTATGCTTAATCAAGTAGTAGCTCGAGCGGTACGCTGTTGCCTTTTCAAAGAAGCTAAATCGATCGTGCTCTACCTACTGAGCTAATGGCTCGTCACATTAATGGCTGGGCTAGCTGGATTCGAACCAGCGCATCACGGAGTCAAAGTCCGTTGCCTTACCGCTTGGCTATAGCCCATTAAACGATGATCACAACTGAATATTTTTTATTAAATGGCGGTCCCGACGGGGATCGAACCCGCGATCTCCTGCGTGACAGGCAGGCATGTTAACCACTACACCACGGGACCAAAAAGAGTGGAGGATGACGGGATCGAACCGCCGACCCCTTGCTTGTAAGGCAAGTGCTCTCCCAGCTGAGCTAATCCTCCGAAATAAAATGGAGTGGACAAAATGAGCACTCCAAAAGATGACCCGTACGGGATTCGAACCCGTGTTACCGCCGTGAAAGGGCGGTGTCTTAACCACTTGACCAACGGGCCATGTTTATTATTTTCGTGGCGGAGAAGGCGGGATTTGAACCCGCGCGCCGTAAAAGAACGACCTAACGGTTTAGCAAACCGTCCCCTTCAGCCACTTGGGTACTTCTCCAATGGCTCCGCAGGTAGGATTCGAACCTACGACCGCTCGGTTAACAGCCGAGTGCTCTACCACTGAGCTACTGCGGAATAACTCAATCATTAGGACTGTTTATATTATATTTACTCTTTTTTGATCTGTCAACTGTCTTTTTTTATTTTGTTTCTTCGTCGAATAACGACGGCTTTTATAATTTAGCATATAGAGATTTGGCTTGTCAACACTCTATTTTTATTTTTTTCAATTTCCCACGACAAAAGCCACATACATATCGATTTGTATGTATTGCTTTTCTTCGCACATACATGTAGCGGCATGATGTACATTCGTAATAATACGTTTTCCCTTTCTTCGGCAATACAATAGGTTTACAAAAGCGTGGCGCTTGCACTTTTTTCAATAGTTCCCGAAAGTCACGATCGCGATGACGATATCCTTTTCCTTCAAGATGCAAATGGTAATGGCATAATTCATGTTTGATGACTTGAACAAATTCTTCTTCCCCGTATTGTTCGTAATATTTCCGATTTAGTTCAATATGATGCGTAGAAAGAATGTATCGTCCACCGGTCGTTCTTAAACGATCGTTAAATATCGCTCGATGGCGAAATGGCTTATGAAATACATGTAACGATATGCGCTCAACAAGCGCTTGTAACTCGCGCTCATTCATTTTATTTCCGTCCTTTCACCATTGGGCTCTTTTGCTCATAACATAATAAAAAACAATTTGAAGGTGATCATCATGCCGATGTGGTTAAAAAATCAAATGCGACGTGCATATTATGAGAAAAACCGCGCTCAAATTAAACTTCTCAATCAATGTTGGTTTTTTTATCGGAAAACACACTGCTCATGACAGTGTGTTTTCCGATGTTGGTGGAATCATTGTTAAAGCGATGCGTTCTTTTTGCAAATCGACCGAATCGACCCATACTTTAACAATATCGCCTACTGATACGACATCAAGTGGATGTTTCACATATCGATTGCTTAATTTCGAAATATGAACAAGCCCATCCTGCTTCACACCAATATCTATGAATACGCCGAAATCAACAACGTTTCGTACCGTTCCCTCTAATTCCATACCTTTTTTCAAGTCTTCCATTTTTAACACATGTTTCTTTAAAATCGGTTTTGGCAAATCATCTCGAGGATCGCGCTCTGGACGCTTCAGCGCATCGATAATATCTTGAAGTGTCAGTATTCCGATATTCAGTTCTTGTGCTACTTCTTCGATGCTGATCGCTTCAAGCGCACTTCGCAACTGCTCGCTTCCAATCGCTTCTGTTGAAAAGCCA
The DNA here is from genome assembly GCF_001418025.1 of Anoxybacillus suryakundensis. Taxonomy (NCBI): domain Bacteria; kingdom Bacillati; phylum Bacillota; class Bacilli; order Caryophanales; family Anoxybacillaceae; genus Anoxybacillus; species Anoxybacillus suryakundensis. Next base: position 29,879 of record NZ_LIOK01000022.1, on the reverse strand, counting down.
AGTCGATGCAACAATTGATGCACTTCTTCATATCGCTCGGGATGAATCGGCGTGCGATCTAACGGCTCATCTCCGTCTAAAATACGCAAAAAACCGATACATTGTTCATACGTTTTAGCCCCGAGGCGCGGTATACATTTTAATTGCATGCGATTAGTAAACTTCCCATGCTCTTCGCGATATTTGACTATATTTTCAGCCACAGTCTTCGTTAGACCAGATACATATTGCAATAACGTTGGGGAAGCGGTATTGACGTTTACACCCACTTGGTTCACGACTGTTTCAACAACAAACTGCAACGACTGTTCTAGCTTTTTTTGTGACACATCATGTTGATATTGGCCGACCCCAACAGACTTTGGATCAATTTTTACTAATTCGGCAAGTGGATCTTGCACGCGCCGGGCAATCGAGACAGCGCTTCTCTCTTCGACTTGCAAATGCGGAAACTCTTTGCGTGCTAAATCTGATGCAGAATATACACTCGCCCCCGCTTCATTGACAATCAAATAAAACACGTTTCCTTCCCACTCTGCAATTGTATCAGCGATAAACTGCTCCGTTTCTCGCGATGCCGTTCCGTTGCCGATGGCAATCAACTCCACTCGGTATGTATGAAGTAATTGCTTTAATTTTTCTTTTGATTTTTCCACCTCATTTTTCGGCGGATGTGGGTAAATGACATCAATATGAAGTACCTTTCCGGTTTCATCGACGACAGCTAACTTACATCCTGTACGATACGCTGGATCTACCCCTAAAACAACTTTCCCTTTTAATGGTGGTTGCAACAATAAATTGCGCAAGTTTTCAGCGAAAATGTGAATGGCCCGTTCTTCTGCGTGTTCTGTCAGCTCATTTCGCACATCTCGTTCAATAGATGGGGCAATTAAACGTTTATATGCATCTTCAATCGCTTCAGCTACAATGTCAACCGCCGATGATTGCTCATTTGTTATGACTTTTTTACGAATGTACTCAATCATTCGGCTTCCGTCTACGTCAATGACAATGCGTAAAATTCCTTCTTTTTCACCCCGATTCATCGCTAAAACACGATGAGCAGGTGCTTTGGCGATCGGTTCCTGATGATCGTAATACATTTCAAATACACGTTTTTCGTCTTTTTCTATCTCTTTTCCAACAGAAACAATTGTGCCTGTTTGCCACGTTTGCTGACGAATCCATTGACGAAGCGCAGCGTCATCCGACACTTTTTCAGCAATAATATCTTTTGCACCTTGAATCACTTCTTCGATCGTATGTACTTCTTTTTGTGAATCAATAAACAGTTGTGCGCGTTCTATAATGGGTTCGCTCGGGAAGGTCAACAACCATTTCGCAAAAGGTTCGAGCCCTTTTTCTTTGGCAATTGTTGCCTTTGTTCGGCGTTTTTGTTTATATGGACGATATAAATCTTCCACTTCTTGTAATTTCATTGCTCTCGTAATCGCTTCTTTCAGTTCGTCCGTTAATTTCCCTTGCTCATCGATTAAACGAATGACTTCTTCTTTTCGTTTCGCTAAGTTTTGTAAGTAATGCCATTCATCTAAAATCGTGCGAATTTGCACTTCATCGAGCGCGCCGGTCATTTCTTTTCGGTACCGTGCAATAAACGGAATCGTATTTCCTTCCTCATGAAGTTGAATGACATGCTGAACATGCACGAATGGAATGTTTAATCTCTCAGCTAGCTGTTTTAGTAGCTCCAAACAAAATTCCTCCCCTAAACAAAAATAGCTACACAACGTAGCTATTTTCCCAACATATTAAAAATCAATAAGACCAAGACTAATTTGCAACGCTTCATCTACTTTATCCATCATCTCTTCATCTAGATGGGTAATCTTATCTGTCAGACGTTGTTTATCAATCGTCCGAATTTGTTCAAGCAAAATGACAGAGTCCCGTTCAAATCCGTAGCGCTTTGCGTCGATTTCAACATGTGTAGGCAACTTCGCTTTTTGGATTTGCGCAGTAATGGCAGCAACAATGACGGTTGGACTGAAACGGTTCCCAATGTCATTTTGAATAACAAGCACAGGGCGCACGCCCCCTTGCTCTGATCCAACTACTGGAGAAAGATCGGCAAAATACACGTCACCACGTTTGACAATCAAAAGATTACCCCCCGCTAACTAAGCGTTCAACGGTGTGGTCAGCTTCATATTCCGCAAGAAAAGCTTCCGACGCAAGCGACAAATTAATTTTCGCCATCTCCATATACCCACGTCTCATCGCTTCTCGAATTTGACGTTTTTTCCGCTCACGAATGTACATCTTCATCGCTTGATAAATAAGTTCATTTCGGTTGCCATTTTCTTGCTTCACAATGCCATCTAATTCGCTCACTAACGCCTGCGGTAACCGAATAACAATTTCTGTTGTTGCGCTGGATTCAGACACAAACACACACCTCCACCTAAACTACAACCACATAGTCGCTCCCAATTTACATCATACCATTTCATCTTCATGATGCAAAGTCATTTCCAGCATCATTCGTCCATTTTTTGTAGAAATTTTTCGAAAACGATCGTTCTCGTTGCACCCATCTACTATAATACCGCATTTCTCACTTCAATTATACTCTTGTTTTTCAAAAAAATACGGGGGACACGATAACTAATTGTACAAGGAATTTCATAATTAATTGTATTTACATGCGCTGCAACATCATCAATGGAAATACGATCTCCTTGTTGTTCACCAATAAGCGTTACTTTTGTACCAATTGGAAGTTCGTAAGGTAAACGAATCATCATTTGATCCATACAAATCCTCCCAACAATCGGAGCTCGTTTTCCATCAACAAGGACAGAAAAGTGCTGCATGCGACGCAACCAACCGTCTGCATAGCCAATCGGAACCGTACCAATCCATTCATCCGCCTCTGCAGCATATGTCGCCCCGTAACTGATTTTTTCTCCTGCCTTCACCTTTTTTACGTGCGTTAAACGGCTATGGAGCGAGAACGCTTCTTTTAATGGATACGGCAAGAATGGTTTCATCTCTTGTGACGGTGTCAATCCATACATAGAAATACCGAAACGAACTGCATTAAATACACGATCAGGATAGCGTAATGCCGCTGCGCTATTGGCACAATGGATGAGCGGTGGCTTAATTGGCAACCACTCTAGCATGTGTAGAAACGTATCATATTGAAACGAAAAATAGTCTATATTTTGTTCATCTGCTGTCGCAAAATGTGTGTATACCCCTTCAAACACGAAACATGGATGCTGTTCGATGGTGTGTACCATTTGTTCCACTTCTTCTTTTGTTTTCGCTCCTAACCGTCCCATCCCCGTATCTAGCTTCATATGAACGTTCAACGGTTGTTCATATGGCGCATACATCACCGCTTGCTCTAACCAATCCACTCGAAAAATGGTTAAAGCAATATTTTGGCTAGCCGCTAATGGCGCATATGAAGGGTTTGTTGCCCCAAGTACGATAATCGGGACGGCTAAAGGGATCCCTTTTTTTCTTAGTGCGAGCGCTTCGTCTAAAAAGGCTACGGCTAAACGTGTTGCACCTGCTTCAAGCGCTGTTTTCGCTACTTGAATATCTCCATGTCCATAAGCGTTTGCTTTGACAACAGCAATGACATCGACTTGAGTGCCGACGTGTTGTTTCATTGATTGCACATTATAAAAAATTGCATCTAAATCAATTTCTGCCCATGTATCGCGATAAAATGCTCGATCCATCCTTCAAAGCCCCTTCAACAATATATTCAAGTTTGATTATTTCTTTTGTCCTTGCATCATGTCAACAAAAAAATAAAGACCCGCCACGCGAGTCTTACTTCATCACCTTGCCTTGCACCGAACGTGCAATCGCAACCATCTCATCTTCCGTTAAATCTTGTGAAGCAAGAATAAAATCAACACCTTTATACGTCCACGTCAATGTGCCGTTTGCCAGCGCTCCAACGGCAAATCCTAAATCAACAGGCTCACCCTTAACCGTTGTCGATACGTTTGCCGTCGGCACAGCATGGGCTTTTTCTTGTACAAGCGTAAACGATTTTTCCCCAGAAAATGTCATAACAATTCGTTTCCCGTTTGCTGTTGTAAATTCTTTTTCTTCGACAAGTTTCACACCGTCGAGTTCATATGTCGGATACATAACTGGCACTGCTTGTTGATTAGCTTCTTTTGTCACTTCTTGTTCATTTTCCAACTTCGCTCTCGTCATATTTTTACTTACATCAAAAGCGTTATCGTCAAACGCAGCATTCCATTCTACTTTTGAAAATTCCACAGTCAACATCGGTTGTGAGTCAATGTCCATGACGGTCACTTTCACTGGCGTTAAATCTTTTTTATTTAATGTGATCTCTTGCTTTGGTAGCATTTTCTTGTTTTCATAATTTGTTTTTGTCTGGAATACGTAATGGTTTTTTGTTGCTTTAAAATCTGCTTTCGAGTCGGCTAAAATGTCTTTTACGAGCGATTCATACAAATACACTTGACTTGCGTTTTGCGGCCAGTCGCTTTGAAAACGAAAACTTTTATTTAGTGCAGGCGTCAATACAAATACTCCTTCGTCGTTACGCAAAATCATTTGATGTTGATCACGCTGGGCATTTTTCAAGTTCACACGATAGTAATTTGGGGACTTATGCCAAATTTCGATTTCATACACTTGTGGCTCCGTCCCTGTCTGAAGCGTCATTTTTGCTTCGGCTTTGTACCCAGACATCGTTTGTACTTTCTCATCGAGCGCTTTTAACACATCTTGTTGCGACTTTTCTCCGCAAGCGGCCAGACTGCCTACAACGAAAAGAAGTAGGCACCAAAAAAGCCATGTTCGTCTCATTTTTTCAACCCCTTTACCTCATTTGGACTTCCTTCATAAGCCATCATATGAGGTCAAACGGGAGAATATGCAGACTAGCTTGACAAGCGTTCAATAATTACTTGGGCCACCGCATAATGTTCGCTATGTGAAATGGAAACATGTACACGTTCATCTGGAGAAGAAGAAACAATATACGGTTTGCCATTTTCGTCATTTTTTATTTCAATATCATGAAAAGAAACATGGGCACCAATCCCCGTCCCTAACGCTTTCGCGTACGCCTCTTTTGCGGCAAATCGACCCGCAACAAACTCAATTTGTCGTTTTGGAGAGCGCTCATAAAGGAGAGCGCACTCATTGTCTGTTAAAATACGTTCAATGAATTTCGGCTGTCGGTTTATTAGCTCTGCAATGCGATTTAATTCGACAATATCAATGCCAATACCGATAATCATCCATATCCCTCCAATAAAGAAAAAGAAGCTATCCGTTCAGACAGCTTCTATCGCTTTGTGCGCGTTTTCGATCCACGACCGCGCGTCTCGTTCCGACGTTGGCGCGTTTGTACTTGCCGCTTCTTCTCTTTTTTCATAATTGGCGGTTCTTCTGTCAACTGCACCGGCGTCATATCCGGTTCTTTTGTTAACATTTTAATACACGCGGCAACAAGCGAAACAGAGTCGTGTTCTTCCAACAATTCTTCTGCGGCGCGTTTATAAAACGATAAATTGTTGTTTTGAATCGTCTCAAGCAATTTTTCAATTGCTGCTCGTTGTTGACCTTCAAGCGCCTCATCTAACGTTGGTGGTTTCATACGTTCCATTTTTCGTTTCGTCGTTTTTTCAATGTGGTGCAACTGTCCGATTTCACGTGGAGTAACAAGCGTAATCGCCATTCCTGTCTTACCAGCACGCCCTGTCCGACCGATGCGGTGAACATAACTTTCTGGGTCTTGTGGAATATCGAAATTGTACACGTGTGTGACACCAGAAATATCTAAACCGCGTGCAGCTACGTCTGTCGCCACTAAAATATCAATAGAACCTTCCTTAAACTTACGCAATACAGATAAACGCTTTGCTTGGCTTAAATCACCATGAATCCCCTCTGCCGTATAGCCACGCAAATTGAGCGCTTCTGCTAGCTCATCGACACGACGTTTCGTTCTTCCAAAAACAATCGCTAATTCAGGAGATTGAATATCTAATAAGCGCGTTAACGTATCAAACTTTTTCTTTTCTTGAATTTCAATGTAATATTGTTCAATGTTCGGAACGGTCATTTCTTTCGCCTTTACGCGAACGAGTTCTGGATTGTTCATAAATCGTTCAGCGATACGGCGAATCGGTTCAGGCATCGTTGCTGAGAAAAGAAGTGTTTGACGCTCTGTTGGCACATGGCTTAAAATTGCCTCAATGTCTTCAACAAAGCCCATGTTCAACATTTCATCCGCCTCATCTAATACGACCGTATGAACATTTTGTAGGCGGAGCGTGCGACGTTGAATGTGATCAAGCACGCGTCCCGGTGTACCGACAATAATGTGTGGATGTTTTTTTAATGCACGAATTTGACGTTCAATATCTTGTCCGCCATAGATTGGCAAAACACGTACACGCTTCGTTGAACCAATTTTATATAACTCTTCAGATACTTGAATGGCTAGTTCTCGCGTCGGCGCAACAACGATCGCTTGCACCGCATCGTTGTTCATATCGATTTTTTCAATAAGCGGGATACCGAACGCTGCCGTTTTTCCTGTTCCTGTTTGCGCTTGACCAATGACATCGCGATTTTGCAAACTAAGCGGAATCGTTGCCGCTTGAATTGGTGTTGCCTCTTCGAATCCCATTTTACTAACTGCTTTCATCAACTCTGGACTCAATCCAAATTCTTTAAATTTAACCAATGTTTTCATACTCCTTCTTCAAATAACTTACGAAAAAAGGCATTCCCGTATAGACGGAAGTGCCTTGTTGAAATTCATTCCGTAAACAGCTCTCGTTCATCATACCATTTTATGCATATGTTTTCAACAAATTGAACGCTTCTTTTTATTTATTTAACAAAGAAATGATTTCCTCTAGTCTCATCCCCCGAGATGCCTTTAGTAAAATGATGTCGCCTGCTTCTGCGATTTTTTGTAAATCTGTTGCTAACTCCACCTTATCGTGATAAGAACGAACATGCCCTTTGCTAAATCGCTTGCTCGCTTGCTCAGCAATTGCCTTTGCACGCTCACCGTATGTCAATACATAATCTATTTTTTGCGGATCGATCATCTCGCCAATTTGTTCATGAAAAGTAATTTCTTGTTCACCTAATTCAAGCATGTCGCCAACAATGGCTATTTTTTTACGATATCCAGTCAATTGTCCAAGCAATTCAAGCGCAGCGCGCATCGATGTCGGACTGGCGTTATATGCATCGTTAATAATTGTTACCCCGTCAGGACGCTTTATGACTTCTGTACGCATTTTTGTTACAGATAAACGTAAAAAACCTTCTTTCATATGAGCCACATCAACAGAAGCGAAACGTGCAACCGCAATAGCAGCAAGAGCATTCATCACATGGTGCCGACCGAGAAGCGGCATATGAAACGTTTCGTCTGACCAACGATTTACCGTAAACGCTGTTCCATCCGCTTGAACACGAATGTCTAGCGGATAATAATCGTTTGTTGGTTCCATCCCAAACGTTTGAATATGTGAAAGGGAAGATCGTTGCACGCGCGCTTGCAACAGTGGTTCGTCTCCGTGATAAATAAACAATCCATCACGTTGTAATCCTTTCACGATTTCAAACTTCGCTGTTGCAATCCCTTCGCGTGAACCGAGCTCTTGTAAATGCGATTCACCAATATTTGTAATGATCGCAACATCTGGTTCGGCAAGGGTAGAGAGCAACTCAATTTCTCCAAAACCGCTCATCCCCATTTCAACGACCGCATACTCTGTTTCTTCTTTTAAACGAAGCAATGTCAGAGGTACACCAATATGGTTGTTTAAGTTACCTTCTGTCTTTTGCACACGATACACTGTCCCAAGCAGTGATGCAATCATATCTTTCGTTGTCGTTTTTCCGTTGCTTCCAGTCACCCCGATGATACGTGTACGAAGTTGTTTTCGATACGCATGAGCCAGCTGTTGTAGTGCAACGAGTGAATCTTCAACAAAAATGAGCGGCACATCTGTCGGGGCGTTCGGCTCATGTTTGCTCCATAGCGCAGCGACTGCTCCTTTGTCAAACGCCTCCTTCACAAACTGATGGCCGTTGAACGTGGCTCCTTTTAGCGGAACATATAAATTTCCTCGCTCAATTGTGCGCGTATCTGTTGACACACCATGAATCATAACAGAAGCATATCGCTCATCAATCATACTTCCCGGAATCATCATTTGAACATCAGCTAGTGAACGTGTAAGCATATGATCACCTTAAAATACGTACGTAATGTTTTGTTTTTCTTCATATCGTTCGATCGCCAGTTGAATGAGACGTTCAATTAACTCTTCATACGATACACCTGTATGCTTCCATAGAAGCGGGAACATGCTAAATGGGGTAAAGCCAGGCATCGTATTGACTTCGTTAATATACGCCTCTCCATTTGCTGTCAAGAAAAAGTCAGCACGGACTAATCCAACTAAATCGAGCACCTTAAAAGCGGTAAGTGCCATTTGTTTTATCGTTTCATATTCTTGATCCGTAATGTTTGCTGGGATGACTAACTCTGTATTTCCATCAACATATTTTGCTTCGTAATCATAAAATTCTTTTTTCGGCACAATTTCCCCAACAACCGAACAAATCGGCTCGTCGTTTCCGATCACGCCAATTTCCACTTCCCGACCAATAATCGCTTCCTCCACGATGACTTTTCGATCGTAACGAAACGCCTCTTGAAAAGCTATTTGCAATTGTTCACGGTTTTTACATTTACTTATTCCTACACTTGAACCTGCGTTAGCTGGCTTCACAAAACATGGATAACCAAGCTCACGTTCTACCGTTTCATATACGATTTCTTTATGCTTTTCCCACTCTTTTTTTAAGAAAAAAACATAACGCGCTTGTTTTAGCCCCGCTTGCGCAAACAATTGTTTCATCACAACTTTATCCATACCAACGGCCGATGCTAGCACACCGTTTCCGACATATGGTACGTTTAATAATTCTAACATTCCTTGTACCGTTCCGTCTTCTCCATTCGGTCCGTGTAAAAGAGGGAAAATAACATCAATGCCGTTTGCAATAGACGCGAGCGCTGGTAAACCTTGTTGAAAAGCGAGCTGGTTGACATCTTTCACTTCCCCTTCAATCGCCTCCCCACGCAACCATTCCCCATCTGTCGTAATGTAAATCGGAACAACTGTAAACTTTTCTTTATTTACCGCATTAATGACAGAGCGTGCCGTTTGTAACGATACTTTATGTTCAGGCGATTTGCCGCCGTATAATACGCCTAATGTGATTTTCATGTTCGTTCCTCCTCAACTGTTCATTCACTTCATTTATTGTAGCACAACTACTTTTTTATTTATATGGCGAAACGAGCCTAGATGGTGACAATGCATATCATTTCCCAACTTGGAAACGATAAAAAATACAAAGAGATAAAAGGTGTGTGCTTATGAATACAGTACAAATGTTATTCATCTTAATGTTATCAATTGGACTGATGAATCACGTTATCATCATTCCTGTGTTGCTTGAAATTGCCGGACGTGATGCATGGATTTCAACCATCATCGGACTTATATTGCTCGTCATATTTCTCCCTGTTATTTATTTCCCTATAAAACAATCGCAACAAACACATATCTTTCAATGGCTAAAAGAAAATATAGGGGCACCAATTGCTTATTTTATCGCTTCTGTCACATGTATATATTTACTCATCATTAGCATTGTGACATTAAAAGATACGACAACGTTTACAACGACATCGTATTTAACAGGAACACCGAACTGGGCAATTGTCATGGCACTTTGTATTATTTGTTTTTATAACGCTTCGATCGGTTTACCATCAATCGCTAAAACGTCGGGTGTTATTTTACCTTTCGTTGTGCTGTTCGGTATATTCGTCGCTTTAGCTACAATCCCACATAAAAATTATGAGCTGTTAAAGCCGATGCTTGAGAACGGATGGGAACCGGTGTGGAAAGGAGTGATGTATGTCGCTGCTGGCTATGGAGAAATTGTTCTTTTACTATTTATGCAACAACAAATGAAAACGAACATTTCTTTTATGAAACTCGTTTTGTTTGGAGTTGTAGCTGCCAGCTTATCACTTGGACCGACAATCGGGGCGATCACGGAATTTGGACCGGCAGAAGCGAGCCATTTACGTTATCCGGCTTTTGAACAATGGCGAATGGTGAACTTAGGAACGTATTTAGAGCATTTTGATTTTTTATCGGTCTATCAATGGCTATCGGGGGCGTTTATTCGTATTTCACTTGCGACAGCGCTCATTCCCGAGCTATTTGATATTACAAATAAAACATCACGACGATGGATTTTACTATTCGTATACACCGTTATTTTCTTTGCGGCGATGACGCCGATGAGCGATGATACGTTTTTTCATACGTTAAAAAAATGGCTGTTACCGATTTCGTTTTTCTTCATTTGTTTTCTTGCGACGTTATTGTTCGTCCTAGCATTAGCAATACGTATAAAAGAAAGGAGAGCATCCGCATGACCGCCGAAATCATCGTCGATGAACGAACGTTAAAAGAACATTTTGCACAATGTAAAGACGTCGTATTAATGCCCGCCACGATTTATTCAGAGGAACGAAAGCCGCTATCGCTTATTTTCATTTATTGTGAAGAATTATGTGACACAAAGTTACTGAAACAATTTGTTTTCCCAACCATTACGCGTATGGGACAACAATATCCGCTATATTCAGTCACAGACATTGAAAAATATAAACAAATGCCGCTTCATTTAATCGGCAAATCTGTTTCTGCCCAACAGCTCGATTTTATCGTTTTTAACGGAGATTTAGTCATTTATTTCGTGGAAGCGGGTGCAATGTATTCTATTTCTCTTGCCAATCCACCAAACCGAAACCCAGAAGAACCAAATACAGAAGTGTCGATTCGTGGACCGAAGGACGGTTTTATTGAAGAAGTGGCGAAAAACGTGGCGCTCGTACGAAAACGGTTAAAAACGAGCAGCTTACACGTTGAACAAGTATTAATCGGGAAACGAAGCCGAACGAAAGTCGATATTTTATATATTCAAGATATTATTAATCAAGAAACAGTAGTCGAATTAAAGCGACGCTTAAGTACCATTAACATTGACGCCTTAACCGGAACAAACCAATTAGAGGAATTGTTAAGCGAAAAATATGTTTCTTTATTTCCTGTTTTCGCTTACTCTGGTCGTCCTGATTTTGTTGTCAATGCGCTATTGAACGGACGATTTGCTGTCTTTATCGACGGATCACCGACCGCATTAATCGGCCCGACCAATTTAACATTTTTGTTAAATACATCGGAAGACAATAGCACATCATTTGTGTTCGTTACGTTTCAGCGAATCATTCGGCTCATTGGCGTCAGCGTCGCCGTTTTTTTACCGGGCCTTTGGGTCGCAATTATTACGTATCACCAAGACCAACTACCGTTTACGTTGTTGGCAACGATCGTTCTTTCACGACAAGGCGTACCGCTCCCTGCTCCACTCGAAGCATTTATTATGATTAGCTTATTTGAAATTTTTAAAGAAGCAGGGATGCGGCTCCCGATTGCGATTGGACAAACGTTATCGGTCGTTGGCGGATTAATTATTGGGCAAGCAGCAATAAACGCAGGGCTTGCCGCACCCGGTACTCTCGTCGTCATTGCAACATCTGTCATCGCCACATTTACACTTGTTAATCAATCGCTTGCTGGGACAGTGTCCATGTTACGTTTTATCGTCCTTGCCGCTTCAGCGATGCTTGGACTTTTCGGTTTTATTACATCCATGTTCTTTCTTCTCGTTTATACGGCAAATTTAACATCGTTTGGCGTTCCGTATTTAGCACCGCTTTCCCCAACGACAGGAGATATATGGAAAGTAGTGATTACGAGCGGATGGAAAAAATTTAAAATGCGTCCAAAAATGTTAAAGACGAATGATAATACACCAGGTGACGAAGCATGACAAGGCTAATCATTTGTTGTTTTTGTTTATTTTTAGCGGGGTGTTGGGGGATGAAAGAAATTGATCATCTTGCGTATATTCATGCGATCGGTGTGGACTATAAAGACGGGCAGGTCGTCGCTTATGCTCAACTTATTAGTTTTACAGGACTTGCGAAAGTCGAAGCGGGCGGTGGAAGACAAAAATCAACGGTTACGATCGGAAAAGCAACAGGAGAGACGTTTAACGTGGCAACCGATCGGTTGTATCAAGCGATTCAACAAGGTGTATCATGGGGACATGTCAAAGGAATCGTCTTTACAGAACGGGCGCTCAAAAAAGGACTTGTCCGCGATGTGATCGATGTGCTTGATCGTTACAATGAAATTCGTCATACGATTTGGGCATTCGCCACGAAACAACCGATCGAACTCATTTTTGAAACAACACCGTTTTTAGACTATTCACCATATTTTTCGTTGCTCGCTAATCCGACAGATATTTACGAACAAAGTTCATTTATTCAACCAAAACGGCTCAATCAACTCGTTGCCGCTTCAAACGAAAAAGCGGCTCTTTTCCCTCTCCCTTCCCTTACAGTTGAGGAGAAAAGTTGGACGGAAAATAAAAAAAAGAAACCGATGTTAAAAATGAACGGTGTCTGTTTTTTACATCGCTACAACAAACAAGCATGTGTCCCACGCCATAAACTCGATGGTTTACGATGGGTGACAAAAGGCACGGGGCGAACACCGATTTACATTCAGCCAAATGGTAAAATGATCGGTACGCTCGTTGTACGTGAACCAAAGGCAAGCATATCGTACAAAATAAAAAATGGTCGCCCTTTGTTTACCGTTCATGTGCAAGCTACGGGAAGCATTATTGAACTGCGCGAGCACATGTCTGAGAAACAAATTATTGAATACGCCTCAAAAACGGTCGAAAAAGAGATAAAAAGCTTATTCGAGCTCGGTGTAAAAAAACAGATTGATACTTTGCAACTATCGAACGCCTTGTATCGTCAAAATGTGAAGATCTGGAAGAAATATACAACAAACGGATTAGTTCCACTGACAAAGGATACGCTAGGGCAAATCAACGTGAAGTTAAGCATTGACACATACGGAAAATCGAAGAAATAAAAGCGATGAGCCAGCCTCATCGCTTTTTTATCGCATATATATTCGCTTCGATCCACTCGCTAAGCACATCTTGTGCCGTTTTTTCACGTTCGAGTGAATAGCGCTCGATACGCTTTTCTAATTCGTTCATTTCCTCCTCATTCATTAATACACGCATCAATTGTTGGTCATACGGTTCATTGTCATGAAGAAGATAAATAAGTCCTTTTTTTCTTAAATAGTGCAAATTCATTTGTTCTTGACCAGGCAAATATGAAAGTGTGAAAGCAGGTAGCTTTTTCGCTAGCACTTCGCTCATCGTGACACCACCTGGTTTTGTCACAACTGCATCGACTTCATCGTACAATTCATTCATTTTCGCTGGGTCGGAAATGTACCGATATGGACGAATGCGCGGATTGTTCCAACTTTTTAATTCATGATATAACGCTTCATTTTTGCCACATAGTACGTCATACGTCAGTTGTGTATGGGTAGCATTCATTAAAAACTGTTTCATTTTCCCTAACCCTTGGTTGCCACCTGCTACTAAAATCCGTTTACTTGTTCGCCGTTTCATCTTTTCCGCAGGTACGATACGTTCATGAATAGGAATACCTGTGACAATAACGCGATGATGTTCGATGCGAAATGTGGTGCATATGGACTTTTTTGCTTCTTTATGGGGAACGAAGTGATAATCAATCGCTGTTTTTCCCCAAATACCACTTAAAAAGAAATCAGTATATACGTTCACAACAGGAATGGTTATGATTCTTTTTTGTTTCAACCTTTGCAAAACGTGAGAAGGAAATGAATGCGTGCACACAACGAGATCGGGCTTTTTTTCTTGAAGGAGACGTTTCATCTTTTTTTCAAAATAAAGTAACCATGGCTCCATCGTCGGTTGTTCAAACTTTTTCATCCATCGTCGATACATCCATTCATACGAATGTGGTGATAGTGAAATCCAGCGGAGGTAAAAATCAGCTACTCTCTTTTCCATTTGTTCATTGCAATAACTAAGAAAATCAAGTTTTTCGCAAGAGACGTTGGGAAAACGATGGTATAATGAATAGATGAGTGCATCGGCCACTTGATGATGACCAGATGGCATTTGAAACAAAGGTAGTACGAGAATGTTCATCATTATGCGAACTCCCTTTTATTTTTGTTTTCTACTTTTTACATATAAAGCAACAAAAAATAAACTAAAAAATAATACCGTGAGCCATGGTAATACATGAAGCGGAATATGAATACGCTCCCCAAGAAACTTGCCTACAAATATAAATAAACAAACCCAGAACGCCGCTCCGAGAAACGACAAAAAGAGAAATGGAAAAAACGGAAAACGAACAACTCCAGCCATATACGGAGATAATTGACGAATACCGGGAACAAAATAGCCAAAAGGAATAACCAACAAAGCACGTTTTCGAAAGTGACGATACACATAACGATAACGACGACGATGGAATCCAATAAAATGTCCGTATTTGAACAATAGTGGTGAACCGAATGTATAGCCAGCAATATAGGCGACAACCATGCCAACAGTTGCGCCAGAAATCGCGAAAAATAAACTTTTTAATAAATGTAATTGGTCGTGTGAAATAAAAATGCCAATGAAAAACAGAAGCGACTCTTCCGGCGCAGGAATACCAACAATGCCGAAAAATAAAGAAAGAAATAACACAATATAACCGTGAGATTGAATATATGTTAACACGCTGTTCGCTTCCACTTTCCCATTCCCCTTTACTCCTCATTGAGGTTTACCCATTTTACATTCACATGTTGAAATAGTCGTTCTAGCGCTTGTAGCATATTTGCGGGCGCATGTTCATCAGCTCCAAATGTTGAACCACTATCATGCAACACGATGATCGCTCCATCTTCTATACTGTTCCTTAATCGTTCATAAAGGCGATCTACACCTAATGTAGCATTCCAATCACCAAGAATATATGTCCACATCACGATTTTATACTTTTTTTGCATGAACAACGTCCATATGTTTATATGTCCCCATGGCGGACGGTAGTATACGGGGCGAACGCCTGTGATTTGCTCAATGATACGCGCCGATCGATGAAGCTCCCATTCCGCTACAAATGGGGGCAGAAACCAATTGCTCGTATGATAATAATGATGTAAACCGATCGTATGTCCCTCTTCTTTCATTCTTTTAATAAGATGTGGATATTTTTTTGCTTTCCATCCAACAACAAAAAACGTTGCTTTTACGTTATATTTTTTCAATAAATCAAGCAACTGAGGCGTATACATCGGATCTGGTCCATCATCAAACGTTATTGCTACACCGCTTTTCACTCTTTTTTGTATACGAAACGAAAAAATACGGATGAACGATGTCGGCAATATACTATAAATAAAAAATAGTGCAATCAACCATATGTACGTCAAATGTCAAACCCCTTTCTTGATTATACAAAAAGAAGCCGTGCGGGTGAAATTTCTCGTTTCTATCAACAACGCTCGTCTTACATTTTTCTCATTCGACAAAAATGCTGTCGATTTCCGGGGAAATTTCCCGAAAAAAAGGCGATGTCACAATCCATCGCCCTCATTGTACCATATGTGTTGACAGCTACACAGGGTAAACCCCATGTTTTCGTTCAGAAAATACAACATATTTCGACATGTATGCATCTAAACGATGAATAAGCTCGGAACGTAACTCATTTGGTGCAATAATACCATCGACAACCATCTCGGAAGCGAGGCGATAAATATCGATGTCTTTTCGATATTCTTCACGTTTTTGTTCAATAAATGCAGCGCGTTCTTCTTCTGGCAGTTCAGCAATTTTATTCGCATACACCGCATTCACGGCGGCTTCCGGTCCCATGACGGCAATTTGTGCATGTGGGAAAGCTAAGCAACAATCCGGCTCAAACGCTGGACCTGCCATCGCATATAATCCTGCTCCGTACGCTTTCCGTACAATGATTGATATTTTCGGAACGGTCGCTTCTGACATCGCCGAAATCATCTTTGCACCGTGACGAATAATACCTGCACGTTCGACTTTCGTGCCGATCATAAAGCCAGGGATGTCTGCTAAAAAGATAAGCGGAATGTGGAATGCATCGCAAAGTGTAATAAATTTCGCCGCTTTATCTGCGGAATCATGGAATAATACGCCGCCTTTCATGCGAGGCTGATTCGCAATAATTCCAATCGGTTGTCCGTTTATACGGGCAAGACCTGTAATTAACTCAGGGGCAAATAATTTTTTGATTTCACAAAATGAGTCTTCATCAATGACACGATCAATTAAATCATACATATTGAACGGTGCATTTTGGTTTTGTGGAATAATCTCTTCAATCGTTTTCTGAAACGATTTCGGTTCTTTCGGCTCAGCCACTGGCGGTTTTTCACTGAAATTCGATGGAAAGTACGATAAATATTTGCGAGCAAACGCAATTGCCTCTTCTTCCGTTTTCACAAGCACGTCACCGCAACCTGAAACCGAGCAATGCATGCGCGCACCGCCCATCTCTTCAAGTGTCACTTTCTCACCAATCACCATTTCAGCCATGCGCGGAGAACCAAGATACATCGAAGCGTTTCCTTCGACCATAATAACGATATCACAAAAAGCCGGAATATATGCGCCACCCGCTGCTGACGGTCCGAACAACAAACAAATTTGCGGCACTTTTCCAGACAGTTTCACTTGATTATAAAAAATGCGTCCCGCCCCACGACGCCCTGGAAACATTTCAATTTGATCAGTGATGCGGGCACCTGCCGAATCCACCAGGTATAAAATCGGGCAACGTAATTTATCTGCTGTTTCTTGAATACGAATAATTTTTTCTACCGTTCTTGCTCCCCATGAACCTGCTTTGACGGTCGAGTCATTTGCCATGACGCATACCGTTTGTCCGTTAATTTTCCCGACCCCTGTCACGACACCATCTGCCGGCAGTCCGTCCGCTAAACAGTTGGCAAAAAAGGCATCTTCAAACTGCAAACCATCATCAAATAACAGTTTCAAGCGATCGCGCACAAACAATTTTCCTTGCTTAGCATTTTTTTCATGGTATTTGCGCGCGCCTCCTTGTTCAATTTGTTTTCGTTTTTGTTGTAGTTGTTCAACAAGCGATAATTGTTCGTTTGAAATCATGTTCCTTACTCCCCTTTATACACCGGTTTTCGTTTTTCTTTGAACGCTTGTAACCCTTCTCGCCGGTCATTTGTATGAATCGTTCGTTCGTATGCCATTTGTTCAATCACAAGCCCTGTATGCATATCGACTTGCATTCCATGATTAATCGATGCTTTTGCTTGTGCAACGGCAATCGGAGCGTTATTGGCGATTGTTGTCGCTATCGCAAACGCTTCATCTAACAATTGTTCAGTAGAAACGACGCGCTCGACTAAACCAATTCGCTCCGCTTCCTGAGCAGAAATGCGTTTTGCGGTATAAATCATCTCCTTCGCCCGACCGATGCCGATCAGTCGCGGGAGGCGTTGCGTTCCTCCTGCGCCCGGAATGATGCCAAGCGATGTTTCTGTCAGTCCCATTGTGGCATGTTCAGCAGCTATGCGAATGTCACATGCGAGCGCCAATTCAAGCCCGCCACCGAATGCTCCTCCGTTTAATGCACAAATGACGGGCTGAGGCAGTTGTTCAAATCCGTTAATCGTTTCGCGAATGAGCGCGACTGTTTGACGTACTTGCGTTTCGTCCATTTTTGCCCGCTCTTTTAAATCGGCTCCAGCACAAAATGTTTTTTGCCCGGCTCCTGTGACGATGACTGCACGCACATTTCGATTTAACTTGAGCTCCGCTTGAATGCGCTGCAATTCGTTTAACATTTTTAGCGAAAGGGCGTTTGCGGCATCTGGGCGATTCAACGTGACAATCGCCACTCCCGCATCAATTGTGGAATAAAGTACAGCCTCCATCATCGTGTATTCCC
This sequence comes from Anoxybacillus suryakundensis, assembly GCF_001418025.1. Classification (NCBI taxonomy): domain Bacteria; kingdom Bacillati; phylum Bacillota; class Bacilli; order Caryophanales; family Anoxybacillaceae; genus Anoxybacillus; species Anoxybacillus suryakundensis. Next base: position 11,827 of record NZ_LIOK01000022.1, on the reverse strand, counting down.
CCTTACAACGTGTAAATGGTGGCTCGTGAGCGGACGGCCAATTTTTTCTTCAATCCATTGCGCTGCTTCTGTTAACGGCTCAAGTTGAACACCACAATCGATGCCCATTTGGGTAAGCATATATACTAAATCGTCTGTCGCTAAATTGCCAGATGCCCCTGGAGCATATGGGCAGCCACCTAGCCCTCCAAGCGAGCTATCAAAAATCGTCATCCCCATCTGCAAAGAAGCGAACACATTGGCAAGCGCCATGCCGCGCGTATTATGAAAATGAAGCGCCATCTTCTCAGCTGGAAACCGTTTCAATAACTGTTCTAACGTTCGTTGGACTTGGATCGGGTTAGCGACACCGATCGTATCACCGAGCGACAGCTCATCAATGCCAAACTCAAATAGCCGGTCAGAGACAGCGATCACACGCTCGACGCTTATTTCTCCTTCATATGGGCAACCGAACACCGTTGACACGTAGCCACGTACCGTTTTGTTGGCTCGCTTCGCTTCATCAATGACTTCTTTTAACACCGGATACGTTTCTTCAATCGATTTATTAATATTTTTTCGATTGTGCGTTTCACTTGCCGAAAGAAATACGGCAACTTCATCGATATTAGCTGCTAAAGCGCCTTCTAATCCTTTTTTGTTCGGCACAAGTGCAGCGTATGTCACACCTTCTACACGCTCAATGCGGGAAGCGACTTCGTATGCATCGGCAAGCTGTGGAATCCATTTTGGATGGACAAACGATGTCACTTCAATATATGACAATCCTGTTTTTGAGAGCTGATTAATCCACGCAATTTTATCTTCTGTTTGAATAAATACCGGTTCGTTTTGCAATCCATCACGCGGGCCGACTTCTTTCACCGTTACGCGCATACATGTCCCCCTATTCGATTTCAAGTAATACGTCCCCTTCGTTTACGAAATCGCCTTCTTGCACACGAATCGCTTTGACGACTCCTCCCACTTCGGCAGCGATAGGAATTTCCATTTTCATAGATTCTAAAATAACAACATCTTGTCCTTCTTCCACAACATCCCCAACTTGAACAACAATTTTCCATACGTTTCCTGCCATCAATGCGACAACTTCATGCATGTTTTTTGCCTCCTTTTTTGTTTATATGCGTAGTCACAAAGTTCGTTGTCGTATGTCCTTGTTGAAATGCTTCATGTGTCAATACATTGATTAACATCGGAATGTTCGTTTTAATTCCTTCAATTTTATATTCATGTAAAGCCGCAATCATGTTTGCGATGGCTGTTTGCCGATCGCTTCCTTTAACGATGCATTTTGCAATCATCGGATCGTAAAAAGGAGTGACGACTGATCCGCTTTGCACGGCAATTTCATGGCGCACATGTTCTCCTTTTGGCAGTTGTAAAGATGTAATCGTCCCTGGCGAAGGGAAAAATGTGTTTGGATCTTCAGCATAAATGCGCACTTCAATCGCATGTCCTTCTCGCTTCACTTCGGCTTGTGTAAAAGATAGCGTTTCCCCCGCTGCGATGCGCAATTGTTGCTCAACAATGTCAATGCCCGTAATTTCTTCTGTTACCGGATGCTCGACTTGCAAACGTGTATTCATTTCCAAAAAGTAAAAGTTTTTTTGCTCGTCTACGAGAAATTCGATCGTTCCTGCGTTCGTATATCCGATATGTTTTGCCGCTCGCACAGCTGCTTCCCCCATTTCCCGACGCGTCTTTTCATCTAAAAACGGTGAAGGGGCTTCTTCAATAACTTTTTGATGGCGGCGTTGAATGGAGCATTCTCTTTCCCATAAATACACGCAGTTTCCGTATGCATCAGCTAACAGTTGAATTTCAATATGGCGTGGATTGTCGATATATTTTTCAACATACATCGCCCCATCACCAAAAAAAGAGGATGCGCGGCTTTTATTTCCTTCAAATGCTTTCCGCAGTTGCTCTTCATCGTAAACAAGCTGCATGCCGATGCCTCCGCCCCCTGCGGACGCTTTTAACATAACAGGATAGCCAATCTCGCTTGCTACGTTTGCTGCCTCATCAACATCCGCAAGCGGAAAGGAGATGCCGGGCACAATCGGCACTCCAGCTTCCGCCATCGTCTGTCGCGCTTCAATTTTGCTCCCCATTTTCGCAATAACGTCCGGTTTTGGACCGATAAATACGATCCCTTCTTCTTCGCATCGCCGAGCAAATGTTGCATTCTCTGAAAGCAAGCCGTAACCTGGGTGAATGGCTTCCGCCTTCGTTTCTTTGGCGATGGAAATAATTTTTTCGATATTTAAATAACTCTCATTGACGCGCGCTTTTCCAACGACATACGCTTCATCCGCTTGCTTTACATGAAGCGAATCAGCATCAGCTTCCGAATAAATGGCAACTGTTTGAATGCCGAGTTTTTGGCATGTGCGAATGATGCGCAACGCAATTTCTCCTCGGTTAGCGATAAGCACTTTTGAAAACATTTTCTTCCCCCTTACACGTTCTTTTTCTGCTTTACTCGTTCGCGCGCCCATTCGCGCAATTTAAATTTTTGAATTTTTCCTGATGCGGTCATCGGATACGATGTTGTAAATTCGATATATCGCGGAATTTTATGGCGCGATATATGTCCTTCACAAAACGAACGAATGTCTTCTGCGGTCGCATGTTCCCCCTCTTTTAAAATGATCCACGCCATGACTTCTTCCCCATACGTTTCGTCTGGAACACCGACAACTTGCACATCAAGCACTTTCGGATGTTTATATAAAAACTCTTCAATTTCGCGCGGATAAATATTTTCTCCTCCGCGAATGATCATATCTTTTAACCTTCCTGTAATACGGCAGTAACCGTTTTCATCCATTACCGCTAAGTCGCCTGTATGCAACCATCCTTCTTCGTCAATTGCCTCGCGCGTTGCTGAAGGATTGTTGTAATATCCTTTCATCACATGATATCCGCGCGTACATAACTCTCCTTGCACACCAGGTGGCACTTCTTTATTTGTTGTTGGATCGACAATTTTCACTTCCACATGCGGAAGAGCGCGCCCGACTGTTTCCACCCGCAATTCAATTGGATCATCCGTACGTGTTTGTGTAATGACAGGGGAAGACTCTGTCTGTCCATACGCAATGGTAATTTCTTTTGCCCCCATCTTTTCGATGACTGCTTTCATCACTTCAATCGGGCAGTTCGATCCAGCCATAATGCCTGTGCGTAAAGAAGATAAATTATATGACGCAAAATCTGGATCGTTTAATTCAGCAATAAACATCGTTGGTACCCCATGAAGGGCTGTACATTTCTCGTCTTGCACCGTTTGTAGCACTTGTTTTGGATGGAATTGCTCAAGCGGTACCATCGTTGCACCAACCGTTACGCAAGCAAGCGTACCGAGAACGCAACCAAAACAATGAAAAAAAGGTACGGGAATACATAAACGATCTTCTTTTGTTAGCTTCATACATTCGGCAATGTAATACGCGTTATTGACAATGTTGTAATGTGTAAGCATGACGCCTTTTGGGAATCCTGTCGTTCCTGAGGTATATTGCATGTTAATAACATCGTGTGGATCGAGGGAGTTCATTCGGTCATCTAGTGCTGCGTCTTCGACATCTTCCGCCATGGCTAAGAGGTCATTCCATGAAAATGTTCCTGGATAACGTTGTTCACTTAATACGATGACGTTTCGTAGTTGTGGAAGTCGTTTCGCTTGTAGCTTTCCAGGTTCACAATAAGCAAGTTCAGGTGCAAGGCCGTACATCATATCAATATAAGAAGCATCACGATACTTTTCCATTAAAACAATTGTTGTTGCATCAGATTGCTTTAACAAATATTCTAATTCCGCTGTACGATAATTTGTATTTACTGTAACAAGCACAGCTCCCATTTTCCCTGTCGCAAACTGGCATGCCAGCCACTCCGGTTTATTTGTTGCCCAAACAGCAATATGTTCTCCCGCTTCAATGCCTAGTTTCATCAGCCCTTTCGCAACGAGGCGACAATAATCGTTAAATTGTCGATATGACCAGCGCAACTGACGGTCTGCGTACACAACTGCCTCATGATCGGGATGTGCCAAAGCCTTTTGCTCAAGCAATTGTCCAACTGTGATATGAAGCATACACTCACTCCTTTTTAGCATCCTAATTGACGGGCAATGACGAGCCGTTGAATTTCCGATGTCCCTTCACCAATTTCCATCAACTTCATATCGCGAAGATGACGTTCGACACCGTATTCTTTCATATACCCGTATCCACCGTGAATTTGAATCGCTTGATTGCAAATATGAAATCCTGTTTCAGAGGCAAATAATTTCGCAAACGCTGCCTCTTTCGTAAACGGTTTGCCTTGGTCTTTTAACCATGCTGCTTTGTACACCATATTGCGCGCAAGTTCAAGTTGCATCGCCATGTCGGCAAGTTTAAATTGAATGGCTTGAAACTTGGCGATCGGTTGACCGAACTGCTTCCGTTCTTTCGCATATTGAAGCGCCTTTTCAAATGCAGCTTGCGCGATTCCGACAGCTAATGCAGCAATAGATATGCGTCCGCCATCTAGCGTATATAAAAACTGCTTAAATCCTTTTTTCGGATCGCCTAATATATTTTCTTTTGGCACGCGCACATCTTGCAAAACAAGCTCGCACGTATTAGATGCGCGAACGCCCATTTTGTCATAATGGCAGTTAATCGTAAACCCCGGCGCATCTGTTGGAACGATAAAAGCGGAAATAATATTTTTTCCTCGTTCATCTTTACCGGTGACAGCGGTTACAATGACTTGCCGTGCATAGCCTGCATTTGTAATCCAACATTTTTCTCCGTTAATGACGTATTCATCGCCATCTAAAACGGCGCGCGTTTGCGTTCCCCCTGCGTCAGATCCTGCATTCGGTTCTGTCAATCCGAACGAACCGAACGTTTCACCTTTTGCCATCGGTACGAGCCATTTCTCTTTTTGTTCTTCTGTCCCGAAATAATAAATTGGGCTAGCACCGAGCGATACAGCCGCCGCATAACTTAACCCTGTTCCACCGCACGCTCGACCAATTTCTTCAACCGCAATCGCATACGAAATCGTATCTCCACCAGAGCCGCCATATTGTTCAGGGAAAGGAATGCCGAACAGACCGAGCTCGCCCATTTTTTTGAACGTCTCAATTGGAAAAATCGCATCCTCATCCCATTTCGACGCGTATGGGGCAATTTCCTTTTCCGCAAAATCACGAACCATTTCTTTAATCATTTGTTGTTCTTTCGTTAATTCAAAATGCATTTGCTTTTCCCCCTTTATAAAATGAAAGTATATGAAACCAACAAGCCTGTTTTTATTTCAAACCGACTAGTTGGTCTGTTTCCTTTACAACATCCGTCATTCGTCGCTTACATGCGACAAAAGAAATGACGAAATATCTTCATCACGCTTCGCTTCTTCTGTCAAAAGCGAATGTAAAATCAAGTCATTAAAAGCGACTGCGATTTGTTCAATAGACATTGGACCATCAGGCTTATACCATTTGTACATCCAGTTTACCATTCCGATAATTGACAAACCCGCCAATTCGATAGATATTTCTGAGCGAAATTCCTTTGCTTCAATACCTTCACGAAGCACTTGAAAAATAATTTGCTTATACCGTTCACGTTTTTCGTTAATTTTTTCAGCATATTCCGGCTTTAAATATGCCGCCTCTTGATTAAATACTGTAATGTGCGGTTTATATATATGAAAAACTCTCACAAACGAATGAATAATTGCACATAACCGCTTTGTTGGCGTCTTATATTTTACATATGCTTCTTGCGCTTTATTTAGCACATACGTAATAAATACATCGTGAATGTGGTAAAGCAACTCATCTTTTGATTTAAAGTTATGATAAAAGCCTCCTTTTGACGCTCCACATTCCGCAACAATTCGATCTACTGTCACCCCATGATACCCATACTTTTCAAACAATGTAAGCGCTGTTTCAATAATGCGCTCTTTTAATTGCTTTTCAACCATGCACATAATCTCCTTTTTGTTGTATTTTAACATAATATTTAGAAAAATTTAATAGTTTTTTATAACTCTATCAAATATATGTAACTATTCACCCCAGTGCTAGTGTATAAAAAAGCCCAGCACAAATAAGGCATCCTCGTGATAGAAAATGCCCTAGCTTGGTTGTTGTCAAAGAGAACATGCACTTCACGTAAGAAACGCAACGCTTCTTCCTTTCGTTTCTGAAGCCGTCGAACAAAAGCGAGTGCTTTTTTCGGAAGAGGCATCGTCGTTTCTAATCGGTGCTGTGCTTTCGCTAGGATGCGATCATACACTCGTTCCCATCGTTTCGCTTCTTCTTCGAAAAGCGCACCGTGATGAGCTTCGACGGCCTGTTTGGCGGCTAACAGAAACGTCGTCATGCGCGATGCCCATGTATGCCCTTGTTCGATGAAGCCTTTTCACTCACGCAAATGATGGGCGTGACAAAGGGCATGGGTGGCTTGCGTGTATTTTGGATACGTACCGAACCCATCGTGCATCATCGTCCCTTGATATCGCGGAAGAATCCCGATGTCATCGGTCGCTTTCTTTCCGCGAGAAACATGAGAAGCCAAGTACGTATATTTCGATGTACACGCGACATGCACCCATGCGAGTTTCCCATCCATGCGCAAACTCGTTTCATCGACATGCAGGATGTTGGATTCAAGTAAGGCGTCTTCGATCATGTCCATATTCGATTCTAGCGCTTCGCGTCCTCGTTTCACCATATTGGCAAGGGTTCCTGTACTGATTGGGTGTTGATATAATGCTTCGATCGTATCACTCAAACGTTTGTAAGGGATCAATTGGATATGGTGCAAATATACAGCGAGCGCCGTGAGCCGTGGACCATATTGCACATGATTCGTGACATAGGATGGGAATTCGGCTTGTTGAACACATCGGCAATGCGGACAGGATTTCACTTCACGTTCATGTTGTGTCACTTCGATCGTCACGGGAGGGAGATCGAACACTTGACGGACATCGACTTTGAACGGTTTGACTTCACGCAAAGAAGCCCCACATCCTTGACACGTGTTCACACGATGGACGATGCGATGATGTGGATGTTCCACTTGATGGAGCGTCGTTCCTTGATGCCCTTCTTGTCCGCCTGGTTTGTTGCCAGATGGCTTGCGAGAAGAATGGGTGTGAAAACGGTCAGAAGATGGGGGCAAATGGCTATTGGAGCTGTTTTTTTTCGTGCGTGCTTCCAGCTCTTGAACGCGATACTTGAGTTGTTCATTTTCTTTGCGTAACTGTTTGTTTTCGTGACGCAAATGTTCATTTTCTTGAACGAGTTGATGAATGAGCTGTTTCTGTTGTTGAACTTTGCTGATTAAGCTCTCAACTGTAAATACAGCTTGTTGTACCGTCAACATGCGATTCACCTCCTTGTCTATCAATATTCACATCATAGACAGGAAAAGCAAAAAATATTCAGCTCACTTGATCATGTGGCTGAATAGTTACAAATGTATAAATTGAAATAAAGGTTTTCTCCCGTTCCACGGCGAATAAATAATAGGGGAACGGAGAGAAAATACGATGCCAAATCATAAAGACGAGATCGAAAAGTTGTCCACTGCCATGAAAGAAGCAAAAAGTAAACGAACATATGAACGCTACCAAGCCATTTATCTTCATTTGCAGGGGATACACCAAAGGAGAAATCGCAACGATTATTGATCGATCCAAGAAAACTATTTATAACTATATTCATGCCTACGCCCAGCGCGGTCTTGATGGACTGGAGATGAAATACTCACCTGGCGCCCCACGTCGATTGAGCCCTAAACAGGAAAAAGAGCTGGCTTTGATCATTGAACATCAGCTCCCCGTAGATGTGGGATTCGAAGCAAAATATAATTGGACGCTTGCGATCATCGCTGAACTCATTCAACAAAAGTGGGGGCCAACGTACACGCTTCGTGGAACAAGTGAAATTCTGCATCGGTTAGGGCTAAGTTATACGAAACCGACCTACACACTAGCCAATGCCGATGAAGAGAAACAAAAAGAATTCATCGAAATCACCTTCCCAAAAGTAAAAAAAACTGTTAGATGGGAACATCGCCCATGTCCTCTTTCAAGATGAATCGATGATTCGTGATTACCAAGCGATTCAAAAAACACGGTTTGTCAAAGGAAAACAACGAATCATTCCGACGTTTAGAAAACATCGAGGGCTGAAGCTGATTGGCACGTTGAACCACGAAACAGGGAAAGTGTTTTGCATCGAAGAAGAACACCATGACGCGGAAACATTTCTTCGTTTTCTTCAACTTGTGTTAGAACGCTATCCTACAGGCAAAATGGTGATCATTTTAGATAACGCTCGAATTCACCATGCCAAACTCATTCAGCCATTTTTAAAAGAACACGAAGATCGGTTAGAGCTCGTCTTTTTGCCACCATACAGTCCGCAATTGAACTTGATTGAAGGGCTATGGAAATGGCTGAAATCAGACGTGATTTACAACGTGTTCTATTCGAGTGTGCAAGAAATTAGAAAAAATGTCCAAGCCCTTATGCAGCGAATCAACCAGAAACCAGAACGAACGATCGATCATTTGTGTGTTCAGTTGTAAATTTTTAATTCAACTTATATATTTTTAAAAAAATAACATAATATAATAAATTCGGAATAAAAAAATTGGGGGGATAGCTCCGAAATGTTAAAAAAAAATGAAGAAAAACTTGGGTAAAAAGTCGTTGTTAGTTGCAATGGCAGGTGCTTTAGGGTTAAATCTTGTCCCACTTTCAGCTGAAGCAGCACTAGAATATACAGTGTTAGGTGTTGGATCCTATGTCTCAAGTTCTTTAAGCGACTTAGATAATGGTGATGCTTATAAATTTCGTGATCGCTTAAGTGAAAAAAATTGGACAAGGACAGCTCAATGGTACGATTCAGCTGTTTATTATACTGATTTCACAAAGTATGGAAATGAATCCGATATTCTGTATTTTACAGGTCATGGAGGTTCTAGTGGAAATTTAGCGCTATCATACAGATATGTAGAGACTGGACTAAGGGACTTTGCTAATTGGTATCAAGTTGGTGGCGATATCAAAGGTACTGACCGCGCTTCAAATGAAGATGCAGAATGGATGATTTTTGCTGCTTGCGAAGCTCTGGATCAAGTATACTGGGGTAAACAACTTGCAAATGGTCTTCATCATATTTTTGGTTATCATGGTGTTTCAAACGATTATACAGATACCAAAATCATTGACAACTTTTTTAATAGAGCGCTTGGGGTAAATGGATATAGTGCATATACTTTATTTTCTGCTTGGATGCATGCAAATCGCACATATTCTGAATACGATTGGGCAATTATCGGCCACAACAATAACAAATATGATTACTTGCATAATGTTGGAAGCGGAGCTACGGCAGATGTAACAGGTACAAGCGACGTTTACCGTTGGAAAGGAACTGATCCTAACTCTATTATTGGTTATTACACAACAGAAAATATTAGTAGTTATTTAAAAACGGGCGATGAATTAACAACACCTACCGCACAAGAGGAATTAGATGAACTAAATAATGAGTACAGAGTAAAATTTAAAGTGAAGCCTGAAAAAATTAACTTAAAAATGATTCAATCAAATCTATTAGGTGAAAATTATACGGAATTTAATTATAAAGAAAATAAATCAAAAGTTTATAGTAGTCAAAATGGCACACTAGAAGTATATAATGACAACTCATTTGTGTATAGTCGACAAATCGAATTCGATCCAATTACTAAATCAAGTGATGAAGTATTAAAAGATATAAATGCTTTTATCGAGAAAAACGGCGGTTTGCGTTCAGATCTCAAATTAAAACATTTCCTACCAATAGTTGAACAAGATGATTTAGGAAATGATGTAATTGTAGGTTATACTGTTGTATTTGTTCAAAGTCTCGATGGAACATATTTAGATGGAGAAGCAGCAGAGGCAATCGTTGTTGGTTATGACAAAAATGGAGTTAACTTCTATAAACGGAACGTTAAAGAAGTTACACAAAAAATAAAAGTAAAGGATCTTTCAGTAAAAAAACTTGAAAAAGCTATGGAAACAGCAAAGAAAAAAGCGAATAGTCACTTTAAATTTGATGGAAATATTGATCCTGAATCCGTGACAAAACATCTTTACAATGATCACAAACCGTTGGTACGATAAGGGAAAACGAGGTTAACGACTTTTCATCAAATGGGTGAATGTCATGAAAGATTTTCCGATTCGGTTTGTGTTGACAGATGAAGCGATGACTCCAAGTGCTGGTCTTGCTCTCGTGGGCTACTTACTACACCAAACGAAACTGGATAAACGACTAAACGCGCTTCGGCTTCCAACCGTTCGTCGAGAAGTGCACATTTCCCATAGCGACGTCATTCGCTCGATGATCGGCTTGCTTGCCACAGGAAAAACGGATTTTGATCATATCGAAGCGTATCGTCAGGACGATATCTTTTCGACATCGATGGGGATTCAGCACGTGCCTTCCTCCCCAACCTTGCGACAGCGACTCGATCAGCTCGCTTGTCTTCCGATGACCGAAACGATTCTTTGGGAGGAGTCCATGCGTCTGTTGATTCAACGGCATGCCACCTTGTCCCCTTGTTGGACCAAAGGAAAGACGACATGGCTTCCCCTTGATATAGATGGCTCCCCATTTGACAACTCCGATACGAAAAAAGAAGGAGTGAGTCGAACGTATAAAGGATTTGACGGTTTTACGCCGTTGTTTGCGTATGCAGGGAAGGAAGGCTATATCGTTCATGCCGAGCTACGTCCAGGGAAACAACATGTACAAGACAACATGCCTTCGTTTTTAACTACCGCCATCCGTCGAGCTCGTCCACTGACCTCGTCTCGTCTGCTCATTCGCATGGATGCAGGAAACGATGCGGAAGCGAATGTGCATGTATGTCTAAAGGAAGACGTAGACTTTGTCATCAAGCGAAACTTACGCCGAGAATCGAAAGCGCTTTGGTTCCAGATCGCTTCGCAAAAGGGCAGACGCATCGATGATGGACAAACCGAAGGAGTACAAACGTATGAGCTATGTCTTCCGCAGAAGGCAGCGATCGATGGAAACACGTATACGTACGTTCAAGTCACCCAAGTGACGGAACGTACGATGGAACACAACGGACAGCTGATGCTCGTTCCTGATTACGAAGTCGAAAGCTACTGGGTGCGCCTCGAAGGATACGAGCATGTTCGAATGAGCGATGTGCTCGCGTTGTATCACGATCATGCGACATGCGAACAGTTTCATAGCGAACTAAAGAGCGACTTAGATTTAGAGCGACTTCCATCTGGGAAAATGAAAACAAATGCGCTCGTGTTGGTCATGGGAGCCTTCGTGTACAACCTTCTTCGCCTGATTGGACAAGATCTATTAAGCGATCCGAGACATCCGTTGCACCACAAAGTGAAACGCCGTCGCATCAAGACGATTATTCAGACGGTGATCACGATGGCAGGGCGACTCGTTCGTCGATCGCGGCAACTATGGATGAAGTTGACGCGAAGGAGTGGCTATAGCGAGCCCCTTCTGAACATGTACCTAAGATGGAGAGAAGGAGTATAACGAACGATTGTTCGTGATTCTGTACTCATCCTACCCCTCTGTCCTTTTTTGTTTTTTTCTTTGGTTTACATAACCAAAAAATATATTTGTTTCATTTCTGAGAGTGAAGATGACATCTGTTTTAAACATAAAAAGGGGAGTCTGGATCACAAATCCATAAAGCCAGCAACCAAATCAAAATCGATGTCAACCCATCACGGATTCAGG
>NZ_LIOK01000021.1:0-36756 GCF_001418025.1 Anoxybacillus suryakundensis | reverse complement strand
TATTCGACAAGAAGCTGACGATAATCCAAACGCGGAAGCGTTTCGATGACAGGCAGTTCATCGACTTGGAGTTTCTGATACGATTGATTCACCGGTTCTTCGTCATCCCAGTCTGTGAGGGACTTTCCAAAAAGTACACCTAGTAAATAAATAATGATTTGATATTGGATCTTGATTATTTGGAGCATTTTGATTAATAATTGAGGTAACAAGCTTGTCACTCCTTTGTTTTGATTGGGTGTGGGGTTACCTCAATCGTACCAAAAACAGCAGGGGTGGCAAGCTTTTTTTGTCGAAAACCGCATAAAATCAATAAAAACTTAGGGTATGTCTTTAAAACTTTTGACAATACCTGACAACGTAGGGGGGTTGCAACATGAAAAAATCGTTCATGACGTCACTGTTCGTTTTTTGTTGTTTGTTGCTGATCGTACAAACGGCGGAAGCAGCGATAAATGTGCGCATAGCTGTTAATCAACTCAATGTGCGTACCGGCCCGGGATTTACGTTTACGGTACAAGAAAAAGTAGCAAAAGGAAAGCAATATCCTGTCGTTCAAAAGCGAGGAGAATGGCTACAAATCCGGCTCGCCTCAAATCGAACAGGTTGGGTGCATGGAAAATACGTTCAAACGCAAAATGAGGCGATTGAAATAAAAAAACAAATACAACAGCCGGTCGTATGCCAAGTAGATGGTTTACGTATTCGCAAGGGACCAGGAACGACATATGCGGTCATCGGTTATGTCAACCGCAACGAGAAAGGAACGGCGACGATGACACAAAATGATTGGATATATGTACGCTGGGAAGGAAAAGAAGGATGGGTGAATCGGGCATATGTAGCAAACGCTGAGCAAAATAGTGAACAAATGACATACGATACATATGTTCAAATGTTATACGACAATACAAATATTCGTTCTTCCCCTTCTACCCAATCGCCTGTGATTTCGAAAGCAAAACGTGGTGATCAGTTCGGAGTCATTCGAAAGGAAGGGCAATGGTATGTCATTCAAGTGGATGCCCAAACGATCGGATATGTAGCCGAATGGGTTGTTCAAGTGACGCAAACATCCGCTCCCTCTCAAAATCAAACAATAGTAGGAAAAACAGTTGTTATTGATGCAGGACACGGCGGCAAAGATTATGGGACAACGGGTGTCAATGGAACAATTGAAAAAATGTTAACGTTACAGACCGTGCTGTTGCTAAGCGAAAAACTGAAACAAATGGGGGCTAACGTCATTTTAACACGGTCAGATGATCGATTTTTATCGTTAAGTGAGCGAGTACAAATAGCTACGAACAATAAAGCAGATGCGTTCATTAGCATTCATTACGACAGCGCGTTAAATCGCACGGCGAGCGGATTAACGGTATATTACTATAAATCAATCGATCGGTCGCTTGCAGATGCGCTTTTTGATCCCCTCAGTCGCTTAACAGGCATTCAGCAACGTGGGGTTCGTGTAGGAAACTATCATGTTTTGCGCGAAAATAGCCGTCCCTCTGTATTGCTTGAGCTCGGCTATTTAAGCAATCCGAATGAGGAACTGTTCGTCGTATCCCCAACATATCAACAGGCAGCGATAGAAGCGATTTGTAGCGGATTGCTTCGTTATTTCGAAAAATAAAGGTCGTCTTGACAAATGGTTTGTTCGTACGTAATATAAAAGAAAATTCAACATCTCGCCGATGATGGAGAAAAGTAGTTAAGAGTACACATGGCCAGAGAGGAAATGCCGTAGGCTGGAAGCATTTCTCCATGATGACTTAACGAACGAACACTCCGTAGGTTTCTCTTTGAACGCGCGATCGTTAGTAGGAGAGAACGCTTTCCGAGCGTTATCGGATGAAAGTGGAAGCATGCGCTTCAACTAGGGTGGCACCACGGGAATTCATCTCTCGTCCCTAATTTATTAGGGGTGGGAGATTTTTGTTTGCATAAAAACTAAAGGAGGGAATGATATGTCATTTCAAATTCCGCGCGGGACGCAAGACATTTTGCCAGAACAAGCGGCAAAATGGCAATATATTGAACAAATTGCGCGCGAACTTTGTCGGCGTTATAACTATCAAGAAATTCGTACGCCAATTTTTGAACATACGGAACTATTTTTACGCGGTGTCGGCGATACAACGGATATTGTTCAAAAAGAAATGTACACGTTTGAAGATCGTGGCGGTCGCAGTTTAACGCTTCGTCCAGAAGGAACAGCAGCGGTCGTCCGTTCATTTGTTGAAAATAAAATGTACGGATATCCGAATCAACCGGTGAAACTGTATTACATGGGGCCGATGTTCCGTTACGAACGTCCGCAAGCAGGTCGTTTTCGTCAGTTTGTCCAATTTGGTGTCGAAGCGCTCGGAAGTAACGATCCAGCGATTGACGCTGAAGTCATTGCTTTAGCGATGGATATATATCGCTCACTCGGACTGAAAAAACTGAAACTTGTGATCAATAGTTTAGGCGATGTTGAAAGTAGAAAAGCGCACCGACAAGCGCTCATCGATCATTTCCAACCTCGCATTCATGAGTTTTGCGATGATTGCCAAGCGCGGTTACATAAAAATCCGATGCGTATTTTAGACTGTAAAAAAGATCGCGACCACGAACTTATGCGCACAGCTCCGTCGATTCTTGATTACTTAAATGAACAGTCGCGCACATATTTTGAAAAAGTGCAAATGTATTTACAAAAGCTTGGCATCGCATTTGAAGTCGATCCGCGGCTTGTGCGCGGTTTAGATTATTACAATCATACAGCGTTTGAAATTATGAGCGAGGCAGAAGGATTTGGCGCCATTACGACATTATGCGGTGGTGGACGTTATAACGGTCTCGTTCAAGAAATTGGCGGGCCTGAAACGCCAGGTATCGGATTCGCTTTAAGCATTGAGCGCTTGCTTGCTGCATTAGAGGCTGAGGGTATTTCATTACCGATTTCAGAAGGAATTGACTGTTATGTTGTGGCATTAGGAGAACAAGCAAAAGAAGAAGCGGTTGCTCTCGTCGCTGCCCTTCGTCAAGAAGGCATCGCGGCAGAAAAAGATTATCAAGATCGAAAAGTAAAAGCACAGCTGAAAGCAGCGGATCGTTTGCATGCGGCATACGTTGCCATTTTAGGCGAAGATGAACTGCAAAAGGGTGTCATTAACGTCAAACATATGGCAACAGGGGAACAGCAAGAAGTACCTCTTGACATATTTGTTTCACATATGAAAAACGTATTGCAATAGGAGGGGAAAGTATGTTCGGAAGGACGCATTACTGTGGAGAAGTAACAGATACAGCGATTGGTCAAACGGTGCGCTTGAAAGGATGGGTGCAAAAGCGTCGCGACCTAGGAGGGCTTATTTTCATTGACTTGCGCGACCGCACAGGCATTGTTCAAATTGTGTTTAGCCCAGATGTCTCGAAAGAGGCGTTGCAAGTCGCAGAAACGATTCGCAGCGAATACGTGTTAGACGTAGAAGGAACGGTCGTTCAACGTGAAGAAGGGCAAGTGAACCGAAATTTATCGACTGGAACAGTTGAAGTACATGCGACACATGTGACGATTTTAAGTGAAGCAAAAACGCCACCGTTTCCAATTTCAGACAAAACGGACGTATCAGAAGATGTGCGTTTAAAATATCGTTATTTAGATTTGCGTCGTCCCGTCATGTTTCAAACGTTTCAGTTGCGTCATCAAGTAACGAAAGCGATTCGCGACTTTTTAGATGAAGAAGGCTTTTTAGAAGTAGAAACGCCAATCTTAACGAAAAGTACGCCAGAAGGAGCACGCGATTACTTAGTGCCAAGCCGTGTACATCCAGGCGAGTTTTATGCGTTACCACAATCGCCACAAATTTTTAAACAATTATTAATGGTCGCTGGCTTTGAACGATACTATCAAATTGCTCGTTGTTTCCGTGATGAAGATTTACGTGCTGACCGTCAGCCAGAATTTACACAAGTCGATATTGAAACATCATTTATGAGTCAAGATGATATTTTAGCAATGATCGAGCGCATGATGGCGCGCGTCATGAAAGTCGCAAAAGGAATCGACATTCCTATTCCTTTTCCACGCATGTCATATGATGAAGCGATCGCTCGCTTTGGCTCGGACAAGCCAGATACTCGCTTTGGACTTGAGCTTGTCGACCTATCTGAGCAAGTGAAAGATTGTGGCTTTAAAGTGTTCGCCAGCGCAGTGCAAAACGGTGGACAAGTGAAGGCGATCAACGTCAAAGGCGCAGCGGACAAATATTCCCGCAAAGATATTGATGCGTTAACAGAATATGTCGCTCGCTACGGGGCAAAAGGGTTAGCATGGTTGAAAGTTGAAAACGATGGACTAAAAGGGCCAATTGCGAAGTTTTTTAACGAAGACGAGCAAAAACAAATGATGCAAACGCTTGAAGCGGAAGTCGATGATTTGTTGTTATTTGTAGCCGATAAAAAATCTGTCGTTGCAGACTCGCTTGGCGCGTTGCGTTTAAAATTAGGTAAAGATTTGAAGTTGATTGACGAATCAACCTTTCATTTCTTATGGATTACAGATTGGCCGCTTTTTGAATACGATGAAGAAGAAAGTCGCTATTATGCGGCACACCATCCGTTTACAATGCCTGTTCGTGAAGATGTGCCAAAATTTGAAACAGATCCAGCGAGCGTTCGCGCACAAGCGTATGATCTTGTGTTAAACGGATATGAGTTAGGAGGAGGATCGCTCCGTATTTTCGAGCGTGATATACAAGAAAAAATGTTTAAAACGCTCGGTTTTACTGAAGAACAAGCGCGCGAACAGTTTGGCTTTTTGCTTGAAGCGTTTGAATACGGTACACCTCCGCACGGTGGAATTGCTCTTGGATTAGACCGTCTTGTCATGTTGCTGGCGGGTCGTTCTAACTTGCGTGATACGATCGCCTTTCCGAAAACAGCAAGTGCTAGCTGTCTGCTAACAGAAGCACCAAGTGTAGTAAGTGAAGCGCAATTAGATGAGCTGCATTTACAAGTGAAGGACGTTCAAAAAGTAGACTAAATTTGTAACGTTGCAAATGCATGCGAAGTGTGCTAACATACAAGTAACAACAAGTCCTGATGTGTTTGTCGTATCACCTATTGTTTTGACCGAACAATGTGTGATACGGGAGCTCGGGTTTTCAGGTAGCGTACATGCCTCATTTACATACCGAGGACGTACATAAGCTTGAAACAGGGCACCCACCTGTGAGAGAGCGGGTTCAAAACAAAGGCCATCAGCGACGGCACGATTGGGACTTAAGCAACAAAAACGAATAAAGCCTTGACGTAAAGAACATGCTTTACGTTAAGGCTTTTTTTGTGCCATAATGCATGTATATCCGATTGAAATACTTACATATAGGAGGAAAAACATGTTATATCAATTTTCTCGTAACGAACTTGCGATCGGAAAAGACGGATTAAAACGACTAAATGAAAGTACCGTTGCGATTCTCGGTATCGGTGGTGTCGGCTCGTTCGCAGTCGAGGCGCTTGCTCGTTCAGGTGTCGGGCGTCTTATTTTAATTGACAAAGATGATATTGACATTACCAACGTCAATCGTCAAATTCATGCCTTATTGTCAACTGTCGGACGTCCGAAAGTGGAAGTCATGAAAGAGCGCATTGCTGATATTAATCCAGCGTGCGAAGTCATTGCGTTAAAAATGTTTTACACGGAAGAAACGTATGAGCAAATTTTTTCGTATGACATGGACTATGTCATTGATGCGTCGGATACAATTTCGTATAAAATTCATTTAATGAAACAATGTTTAGAACGCAATATTCCAATCATTTCAAGCATGGGAGCAGCAAATAAAATGGATCCAACTCGTTTTCGCATCGCTGATATTTCAAAAACGCATACGGATCCGATTGCAAAAGTCATTCGCACAAGATTGCGAAAAGAAGGAATTAAAAAAGGTATTACCGTTGTTTTCTCGGATGAAAGCCCAATCGTCATTCGTGAGGACGTTCGCAAAGAAGTAGGAAACGATGAAGCAACGATTCGTAAGGCGAAAATGCCGCCGTCATCGAATGCGTTCGTTCCATCTGTTGCAGGTCTCATTATGGCTGCACATGTCATACAACAATTATTAAAAGACATTCCGATTCAACGTGTAGATCAACAATAAGGGGCTGTCCGATAAGTCCCTAAAATGAGGCGCAAAGGAAAAACATCCTTTGCGCTTCTTTATAGCACATTATTAGTTGCAAAGAAAAGGAATTTGAATTATATTGAAAATGCGACTGTTTGGTCGTAATAAAACGACCATTTGGTCATATTTCCAGAAAGAAAGGAAGAGCGGAATGAACTTTTTAACGAGGTTTAGTTTAAAAAATGCGGTCGCTGTATTTATTATTTCGTTTCTACTCATATTAGGCGGACTATATTCATTTTCTTCTTTAAAAGTTGATTTGTTGCCAAATATTGAGTTTCCACAACTATCTGTGGAAGTCATTTATCCAGGTGCTTCGCCAGAAGATATGAACGAGCAAGTGACGACAAAGTTAGAAGAAAAGTTTAAAGCAATTGACGGGGTAAAGAAACTCCAAAGTACATCGTTTGAAAGTATTTCTATTATTAACCTAGAGTTTCCGTTCAACACTGATATGGAAGAAGTTGAACGACAAGTTGAATCGCTAATGAAAGAAGCTAATTTACCAGAAAACGTGCAAACGAAAGTGAATCGGTTCTCGTTTGGTACGTTCCCGATTTATAACATTTCTCTGTTTGCAAAAGGGGATACAAACGTACAACAGCTGTTAGATGATACAATCATTCCAGAGTTGAAAAAAATTAATGGTATCAACTCCATTTCTGTCGGTGGAATGGAAGAGGATATTGTTCAAATTACAGTTGATAAGCAAAAAGCATTACAGTACGGCTTAAGCTTAACGCAAATTAAAGAACAAATTAATGAAAAGTTTTTAGCGTTCCCTGCCGGAAATGTTCAAACAGAAACAGTACAAATTCCGATTCGCGTACAACAAAAAATTGAAACGATAAAACAACTTGAAAATTTACCGTTGTCTTCGCCAATGATGAATGCATCATCAGCAACACCAGCAAGTGGTCAGCAAGCTTCTGCAAAAATTACGTTAAAAGATGTGGCGACGATTGAGGCAGTGACAGAGCAAGGAGAAATTACGCGCTACAACTTACAACCATCTTTATCCATGGCTATTACGAAAAAGCAAGATGCCAACACTGTTGAAGTGGCAGAAAAAGTACTAAACGTGCTTGACAAATATAAAGATCAAATTGATTATGCCATAGGATTTGATTCTGCTGAAGGAATTAAAAAGTCTGTTGAAACGCTCGTGCGTGAAGGATTGCTCGGAGCATTGTTTGCGTCCATTGCAGTGCTTATCTTTTTACGAAATGTACGTGCAACGATCATTGCGATTATTTCGATTCCGCTGTCGTTACTTGTAGCGTCCATTTTCTTACAACGAATGGATATTTCTTTAAACATTATGACGCTTGGAGGAATGGCGGTTGCGGTCGGACGTGTTGTAGACGATAGCATCGTTGTTATCGAAAACATTTTCCGACGCGTGCGCAAATCGAAAACGGGAATAACAGATGAACTTGTCGAAGACTCAACGAAAGAAATTTTAAAGGCAATTACATCGTCGACGATTACAACAGTTGTTGTCTTTTTACCGCTCGGTCTTGTTGGCGGCGTGACAGGCGAGTTTTTCTTACCATTTGCGTTAACGATTGTGTTTTCCCTTTTAATGTCGCTCGTTGTTGCAATTACGATCGTTCCAATTTTAGCGAAATTTTCGTTTAAAAAAGTGCCGCCAGAAGAAAAAGAGGGAGCGTTGCAACGAGCTTACGGTCAAGCGATTGAATGGGCGTTGAATCATAAAAAAACCGTCTTGCTTTTGTCTGTTTTATTGCTCGGTAGTTCATTCGCTATTGTACCGAAGTTAGGCTTTACATTTATTCCAAACGAAGAACAAAAATCATTAATCGCTGCCGTCGAACTTCCATCGTCTACTCCATTAGAAAAAACGAACGATGTATCGTTGAAAATTGAAAATATGTTTGCTTCAATGAAGGAGATTGAAGAAGTTACTGCAGGAATTGGTAGTCGCGATTTCCGTAGCGGATTAAAGCGGAAAAACCAAGCGAACTATTTTATCACGTTGAAAGAAGACACAAACGTGAGCGCATTTATTAAAAAGTTAGAAAAAGAAATGGAAACGATCGCTCAAGCGGAAGTAAAAGGTGCAAAAATCGGTGTTCAAGAATTGCAAACAGGCGGCCCGCCGTCAAACAATAACGTAAATATTGACTTATACTCGACAAACTTAAATGCGTTACAACAGGCAGCGAAAGATGTAGAAGCGTACTTAAAGACGCGCGACGATTTGAAATATGTCACAAATAACTTTACAGATAAACAAAAGCAAGTTGTCGTTAACATTGATACGAACAAAGCAATGGAATACGGTGTATCAGGATTTCAAATTCTCGGTACAATCGCTGATCAAACTCGTCCGGTTCAAGTCGGTACGTTGACGTTAGACGATGAAGAACGGACGGTACAATTGTCATATGATAAACAAATGGCATCGATAGAAGAGTTAGAAAACACACTTATTTTCACAAAGTTCGGTCCAGTGCCAGTAAAACAATTGGCAGATGTGAAAGAAGTCGATACATTTACATCGATTCAAAAATTGGACGGAAAAGTGTTCGCACGTGTGTCAGCTCAAGTCGTTGGTGACAACATTCAAAAAGTCACACAAGATGTCATCAATGGCGTGAAAAAAGAAATTGACTTACCAAAAGACGTCTCATTTGAAGGCGGCGGTGGAAGCGATGAAACGGTAGAAACGTTTCAACAACTCGGTTTAGCGATGGTTGTAGCCATTGGGCTTGTGTATATTACGATGCTTATTACGTTCGGAAAAGCGCGCATACCGTTTATTATTTTATCATCGCTTGTATTCGTTCCAATCGGTTCGTTGCTCGGCTTATTTATTGCGAATGAACCGATGTCTGTCAGCGTTATGATCGGTTTATTAATGCTCATTGGAATTGTCACAACGAATGCGATCGTTCTCGTTGACCGCATCGGGCAAAATCGTGAGCAAAAAGGAATGACGATTCGTCAAGCGCTCATTGAAGCAGGAAAAACACGCTTACGTCCAATTTTAATGACAGCATTTGCGACAGTTGCCGCACTCATTCCGCTTGCGCTTACGAAATCATCGGGAACGCTCATTTCCAAAGGATTGGCGATTACGGTCATCGGTGGATTGACGTCATCAACGTTATTAACGTTAATTCTCGTTCCTGTTGTGTATGAACTATTTTTCTTCCGTCAAGCGAAAAAAGAACGACAAGCATAATCGATAACAGGCTGACTGAAATTCGGTCAGCCTGTTATGTTATAATAAAACGAGAAATGAACAATAAGGATGAGGCCGAGTGAGCAGAAAAGAGCAAATTATTGAAGTGGCGATGAAACTATTTGCTGAAAAAGGATATCACGCTACAACGATGCAAGAAATTGCTGAGCATAGCCAGTTAGCAAAAGGATCGCTATACAATTACTTTAAGTCAAAAGAGGAAATTGTGCTGTCGATTTTTCAATATCATTACGAT
The DNA here is from genome assembly GCF_001418025.1 of Anoxybacillus suryakundensis. Classification (NCBI taxonomy): domain Bacteria; kingdom Bacillati; phylum Bacillota; class Bacilli; order Caryophanales; family Anoxybacillaceae; genus Anoxybacillus; species Anoxybacillus suryakundensis. Next base: position 27,113 of record NZ_LIOK01000021.1, on the reverse strand, counting down.
CAGCTGTTTCAACAATTTGCACGTATCGCTTCTGATCGTTCGTTAACGGCACGTGAAAAATTTTTAAAGCAACTTTCTCTACAAATTGAAGCGTTTGAGCAACATAAAGAAATTGTACAAATGCATATGGGCGATCATGCACAAAAAGTTAGCGAAGACGTTCATGCGCTCGTTTTACGTATTCGTTCCCATTTATTTGACTGGTACGTTCAATCACTCATAGATGTATACGGGGAGCGTATTCGTCCGTATGTACTTGATTGTGCCGTTATGTTAAATGGCATGTTAAAAGAATATTTATTTTTCGCCCTTTTTGAACAAAAGACGTTTCCTTTTCAACGATTAGCCCCTTTTTTAATCGGGCGACTTGATACTCTTGTCGACAGTTTACAGCACGACATGCCGTTGCTTAGCCACGATGCTCAAGCGGAAAAAACACGTGCACTCGCGCTTATTGAGGAGATGATCGAAGAAGCGAACGATCATGATATCGTAGAGCTCCTAAAACAATTAAAAACAGAAGTAGAGCGAGATGAACCGCGAAAAGCGATTATTGATGCGTTTGTTTTATATTTACAACAAAGTAATGTGCGCGAGTTTGTTCCTGCCTTACGTGCAGCGCTAGCATTGTGAGGTGAGAAAAAATGTTGTTTGCTCAAGAGCCGCTTGCTTATCGTATGCGTCCACGCACCATCGATGAAGTCATCGGACAAGATGATGTCATTGGTTCACATACAGCGCTATATCGAATGATTAAAAATGGCTATGTACCTTCGTTGTTGCTTTACGGACCGCCTGGCGTCGGCAAAACATCGCTCGCTTATGCGATTGCTGGAACGATGCAACGTCCGTTTTATACGTTAAATGCGACAACGGCAGGAAAAAAAGAAATCGAAGAAATTGTGGCAGATGCTCGCTTTGAAGGTAACGTCATTTTATTTATTGATGAAATTCATCGTTTCACAAAAGCGCAGCAAGACTATTTATTGCCACATGTCGAAAACGGCCTGATTACGCTTATTGGAGCGACGACGGAAAATCCGTTCCATTCGATTAATCCGGCTGTTCGAAGTCGTCTAGGGCAAATCAAACAGTTGCAACCATTGACAAAAGAGAAAACGATCGAGTTATTACGTCGCGCTTTAGCGGATCGTGAACGAGGATTAGGTCATTGGCACGTTGAAATTAGCGATGAGGCGCTGTCTATGATTGCAGAAGGAGCAAATGGTGATGCGCGCACAGCGTTAACTTTGTTGGAGGAAGCGATATATGCAACGAAGCAAGACGATCAACGCGCTGTTGTAGATTTACATACGGTTTTGTTTTGTGTAGAAAAAAAGGCATTGACGTATGATAAACAAGGAGACACGTATTATTCTTTACTCTCCGCTTTTCAAAAAAGCATTCGTGGCAGTGACGTAGATGCTGCACTTCATTATTTGGCACGACTGCTTGAAGGCGGAGATCTTACCGCTGTTTGTCGTCGTCTTGCGGTCATTGCTTATGAAGATATTGGATTAGCAAATCCACTGATCGGAGTGAAGGTGATGAGTGCGATCGAAGCAGCCGAACGTCTCGGTATGCCAGAAGCGCGCATTCCACTTTCGGTCGTGACGATTGACATGTGTTTATCACCGAAATCAAATAGTGCATATAAGGCAATTGAACAAGCACTTATGGATGTGCGGAGCGGCAAAGGCCAATCTATTCCGCTTCATTTACAAGATGCTCATTATAAAGGCGCCACACTTCTTGGACGCGGAGTAGGATATAAATATCCGCACGACTATGCGTACAGTTGGGTGGCACAACAATACTTGCCTGATGATTTAATCGGGGTGCAATATTATCAGCCGAAACAAAACGGAGAAGAAAAACAGCTCGCTCATGTGTACGAACGGCTAAACGAACGAAAAAAGCAGTAACGTTCCTTTGTTTCGCATTTTTATGTTATAATGGCTTGTGTTTCTTTTGACAGTTGATGAGGGGATGATTCGTTTGAAAATATCTACAAAAGGTCGATACGGTTTAACGATTATGATTGAGTTGGCTAAACGATATGGAGAGGGACCTATTTCATTAAAATCGATTGCTCAAATGAACAACTTATCCGAGCATTATTTAGAACAACTCATTTCTCCATTGCGAAATGCTGGTTTAGTAAAAAGTATTCGCGGAGCGTATGGCGGTTATATTTTAGCAGATGAACCGTCAAACATTACAGCAGGTGATGTCATTCGTGTGTTAGAAGGACCGTTGCAAGTCGTTGAAGAACTAGAAGATGAAGAACCAGCGAAGCGTGAACTATGGATGCGCATTCGCGATGCGGTAAAAGAAGTGTTAGATAGTACAACGCTAGAAGACTTAGCAAGCCATACGGACGACCATGGTGATGCATATATGTTTTACATTTAAGAAAGGAGAATGTATTTGGAGCGCATTTATTTAGATCACGCAGCAACGTCTCCTGTTCATCCGCAAGTCGTGGAGGCAATGATACCGTACATGACAACATATTTCGGCAACCCATCAAGCATTCATTCGTTCGGGCGTGAAAGTCGCCGAGCGCTTGATGAGGCACGGGAGACGATTGCAAAAACGATTGGAGCAAAAGCGAACGAAATTATTTTTACAAGCGGTGGAACGGAGGCGGATAATTTAGCGATCATTGGTGTGGCGATGGCGAATCGCGAAAAAGGTCGTCATATCATTACAACGTCCGTCGAACATCACGCCGTATTAAAAACGTGCAAATTTTTACAAAAACAAGGATTTGATGTGACGTATTTGCCTGTGGATGAGCATGGTATGATTTCAGTTGAACAAGTAAAAAGCGCTTTGCGCGATGATACAATCGTTGTGTCCATTATGTTTGGTAACAACGAAACAGGCGTATTGCAACCGATTCACGACATTGGCCAATTACTTCGCGACCATGATGCGTATTTTCATACTGATGCGGTACAAGCATATGGCCTCGTTCCGATTCATGTGCGTGAACTCGGCATTGATTTACTTTCGGTATCTAGCCATAAAATTAATGGGCCAAAAGGGGTAGGCTTTTTATATGCGCGTGAAGGCGTTCGACTTGCTCCCCACATATACGGAGGGGAACAAGAGCGAAAGCGGCGAGCAGGAACAGAAAACGTGCCAGGGATTGTCGGATTGCAAAAAGCAGCTGAACTTGCGCAACAAACGATGTTTGAAAAAAGAGCGTTGTATGAGCAATTTCAACGTACTATGCTTGCGACATTTGAACGAGAAGGCATTCATTACGCGGTCAACGGTCATGAAACAAATCGCTTGCCACATGTATTGAATGTTGCGTTTTTTGGAACAAATGTAGAAGCATTGCTTGTCAATTTAGATTTAGCAGGTATTGCTGCATCAAGCGGATCAGCATGTACGGCTGGCTCCATTGATCCGTCACATGTGTTAGTAGCGATGTACGGAAATGATTCCGAGCGTATTCGTTCTTCTGTTCGTTTTAGCTTTGGATATGGCAATACAATCGAACAAATAGAACGTGCCGCATATGATATTGCAAACATTGTGAAGCGACTAACAAAAGCGTGAAAGGAGGGAAAACGATGGCAAGAGTAGTCGTAGGTATGTCCGGTGGAGTCGACTCATCGGTAGCAGCATTATTGTTAAAACAACAAGGATATGATGTAATTGGAATTTTTATGAAAAACTGGGACGATACGGATGAAAACGGGGTATGTACCGCAACAGAAGATTATGAAGATGTTGTGCGTGTGTGCAACCAAATTGGTATCCCGTATTATGCAGTTAATTTTGAGAAGCAATATTGGGAAAAAGTATTTACGTACTTTTTAGATGAATATAAAGCAGGGCGCACGCCAAATCCAGATGTGATGTGCAACAAAGAAATTAAATTTAAAGCGTTTTTAGAACATGCGATGGCGCTCGGTGCTGACTATTTAGCAACAGGTCATTATGCGCGCGTTGCGTATCGTGATGGAGAATACCAATTGTTGCGCGGATTAGATGCAAACAAAGATCAAACATATTTTTTAAATCAGCTCGGGCAAGCACAATTATCAAAAGTGTTGTTTCCAATCGGTGAATTACAAAAGTCCAAAGTGCGCGAAATCGCAAAAGAAGCAGGGCTTGCGACAGCAGGAAAAAAAGATAGCACAGGCATTTGTTTCATCGGCGAACGCAATTTCAAACAGTTTCTAAGCAACTATTTACCCGCGCAACCGGGCAAGATGCAAACGCTCGATGGACAAGTGAAAGGCACGCACGACGGGTTAATGTATTATACGATCGGACAGCGCCACGGACTTGGTATCGGTGGTAGCGGAGAGCCTTGGTTTGTCGTCGGGAAAAATGTAAAAGATAACATTTTATACGTGGCGCAAGGATTTGATAATGAATTACTTTATTCTGATGCGATTATTGCAACGAATGTGAATTGGGTCAGTGATCGAAAGCCAAGTGAACCGATTTCGTGTACAGCGAAGTTCCGTTACCGCCAGCCAGATGTGCCGGTAACAGTAGAAATGATCGATGAGACGACCGCGCGTGTGTCATTTGAACAACGCGTGCGCGCAGTGACTCCTGGTCAAGCGGTCGTGTTCTACAACGGTGAACAATGTCTCGGTGGCGGAACGATCGATCGAGTCTTTCGCGATGGAGAACAACTCACATACGCTGGTTAACCTTCAACTCAACAGACGAGTTGAAGGCTTTTTTGTTATAATATTGAATATGAGGTGATAAAGATGGATTACAATGCGCAAGGCATTCAATATATGCAGCAGGGAAAATATGAAGAAGCGGTTAAATGCTTTCACGAAGCAATTGAACGACAACCGAACGATCCTGTTGGTTACATTAATTTCGGGAACGTATTAGCAGCGGTCGGAGAAGAAGAAAAAGCGATGCGCTTTTTTCACAAAGCGCTTGAACTTGATGAAAAAGCTGCAACTGCATATTACGGGCTCGGATCGATGTATTACAATCGCCAACAGTTCGAACTTGCGAAAGAACAATTTGAACGAGCAATTCAAGCTGGATTAACGGACGGGGATGTGTTTTTTATGCTCGGCATGTCGCTCATGTATTTAGAGCAACCACGTTTAGCGATGCCGTATTTTCAGCGGGCAGTAGAATTAAACGAGCGCGATGTGGAAGCGACGTTTCAGCTCGGACTTTGCTTAGCTCAATTGCAGTTTGTCGATGAGGCGATGACGTATTTTGAACGGACGATTCATTTAAACGATCAACATGCGGATGCGTATTACAATTTAGGTGTCGCGTATGCATACAAAGACGATCCGAAAACGGCACATGCGATGTTTGAAAAGGCGCTTATCATTCAGCCGGATCATTTGTTAGCAGGTCATGGGAAAAAGCTAATGGAACAAGCATTACAGTAAAAAAGGGGGGGATGGCGTTGCAACAACAGTTAGATTTAGACGGACGATCGTTTATTAAAGGCGTCCATGTCGGTACAATCTTTCATAACGAAGACAATTTATATTCGGTCATTCGTGTGCGTGTGGAAGAAACAAATGAAGCGCATATCGAAAAAGATGTTGTTGTGACAGGCTATTTCCCTTTGCTCGGTGAGCATGATACATATACGTTTTTCGGCTCATTTAAAGAACATCCGCGCTTTGGGAAACAATATGTTGTCGATCATTTTCGAAAAGAGTTTCCTGAAACGAAAGAAGGAGTCATTCAATATTTATCGGGCGGCATGTTTAAAGGAATTGGCAAAAAAACAGCCACTGCGATCGTTGAAGCGTTAGGAGAGCGAGCGATTTCAAAAATATTAGAAGATCCCGACGTGCTTGCCAACGTGCCGAAGTTGACAAAAGCAAGAGCGAGACAGCTATATGAAACGTTGCGCGAACATGAAGGATTAGAACAAATTATGATCGCTTTATCGCAATTTGGCTTCGGACCACAATTATCGATGAAAATTTATCAAGTGTACAAAGATGAAACGTTACAAATCATTCGCACAAATCCGTATCAACTGGTGGAAGATGTTGAAGGGATCGGATTCGGTCGTGCAGACGATCTCGGCTTGCAGCTCGGCATTTCCGGGAATCATCCGGATCGCATTCGAGCCGGTTGTTTATACGTCATTGAACAACATTGCATGCAAGAAGGACATGTGTATATGACGTATGAACAACTGCTTACAGAAGTAAAACAACTGTTAGAAGCAAAACGTCAAGAACTTGTTGATGTCGCTTGCATTTCTCGTGAAATGGTTCATTTATCTGAAGAAGGGAAATTAATCGTTGAAGAAGATCGTTTTTATATCCCTTCGTTATATTTCGCCGAAAAGGGTATTGTATCAAACGTCAAGCGACTACTCGAACAATGTGATATATCAACATTTTCTGAAGCGGAATTTTTACTTGCGCTTGGTGAATGGGAAGAAGAAGCAAACATTCAATATTCGCAAAAACAAAAAGAGGCGATTCAACAAGCACTTTGTTCCCCGTTGTTCATTTTAACGGGCGGACCAGGCACAGGAAAAACGACGGTCATTAACGGCATTGTTCATTTGTTTGCGAAATTGCATGGACTATCGCTTGACCCGACGAGTTATGATACGGAAGAGCCATTTCCTATTTTGCTTGCTGCTCCAACAGGACGTGCAGCGAAGCGCATGACGGAATCGACAGGCTTGCCTGCGATGACGATTCATCGTTTGCTCGGTTGGAGTGGTGATGGATTTCAGCGCGGAGAAGATGAGCCGATTTGCGGAAAACTGTTAATCGTTGATGAAATGTCTATGGTTGATACGTGGCTAGCGAATCAGTTGTTGAAATCTGTTCCATCATCGATGCAAGTTATTTTCGTTGGCGATGAGGATCAACTGCCGTCTGTCGGACCAGGACAAGTGTTAAAAGACTTGCTTCGTGCAAATGTCGTTCCGACCGTTCGACTAACAGACATTTATCGTCAGGCGGAAGGTTCGTCGATCATTTCGCTTGCTCATGCGATTAAAGATGGAAACATTCCTCATGATTTGACGATTCCGCAAAAAGATCGTTCGTTCATTCGTTGCACGAGTGGACAGGTCGTTGACGTTGTAAAAAAAGTAGCTGAAAACGCAAAACAAAAAGGATATCGGGCGAAAGACGTTCAAGTGCTCGCTCCGATGTATCGCGGTCATGCGGGAATTGATCGACTGAATGAAACGTTGCAACAATTATTTAATCCAAAACACGACAATAAAAGAGAGATTACTTTTAGTGATGTCGTTTATCGTGTAGGGGATAAAGTGTTGCAACTTGTCAATCAGCCAGATGAAAACGTCTTTAATGGAGACATCGGTGAGATCGTTGCTATTTTTTATGCAAATGAAAATGTGGAAAAACAAGATCTCGTTGTCGTTTCGTTTGATGGAAATGAAGTGACGTATCCGAAACAAGAATTGCACCAAATTACGCACGCGTATTGTTGTTCGATTCATAAATCGCAAGGAAGTGAATTTCCAATCGTCATTTTGCCTGTTGTGAAAAGTTATTATCGCATGCTGCGACGCAATTTACTATACACAGCCATTACGCGCAGTAAGCAGTATTTAATTTTATGCGGTGAAGAAGAAGCGTTCCAACTTGGGGTGATGCGAACAGATGACGGGACGAGGCAAACAACGCTATACGAAAAATTAACAGCTACCATTTCTTCTGAACAACAACTGCTCCCAATGGAAGATGCAAACATCGGAATGGAAGGTGTTACCCCGTATGACTTCATGGGAAATGACGTAACATAACAATGGACACACATATCGGTACGCTTCTTTTGCAATGATGTATGTTTGCGTAAAAAAATGACAAAGATAGAAGAAAAAAATAAAAAGGAGCGTGCCTTTTTATGTTAAAGTGTCCGAACTGTCAAAGTAAAGATTTAGGGAAAATCGGCGTCAATCAGTATTATTGTTGGAATTGTTTTATTGAGCTAACCGTTCAAAAAGGAATGATTTATACGCATCAAGTCGAAGAAGACGGAACGCTTAGCTCGCTTGACGATTTATTTAGCGAACATGAACGAACTTTGTTTTCGTAATGAAAGGAGAATGACGATGAATCGAACAATCGCTTCTTTACTTGCGATCGGTGCTGGAGTGGCAGCATACCAATTAGCGCAACGAAACGGTGGCATGAACATGCGCAACGTACGAAAAGTCGGCAAACAAATGTTACGTCCATTTATGTAACGAAAAACGGCAATCTCATTTGAGGTTGCCGTTTTTCGTATAACATCTTCTATTTGTCCTCACACTATAGAAGTAAAGGAGGGATCAGTTTGGAACATCCGCATCTCCATTTTTTCGTTCGCTTAATGAAAATGTTATTAGTTTTAATTTTTATTTACTTCGTTGTGAAACTCAAATCCGTATGGCTACCATTTTTACATATGTTTATTAAAGTTATAACCCCTTTTCTTATCGCAGCGTTTATTACATACTTATTGCATCCTGTCGTAGAGTATGTTCATAAACGTGGGATGCCGAGAGCGCTCGCTATTCTTTCTATTTATGCGTTATTTTTTGGAGGAATCGGTTTTGCGGTTTATAAAGGCACGCCATTATTTATTGCCCAGCTTGAAGATTTAAATAAAAGTTTACCGATATTTGTCCGCACGTATGAACAATGGACGAATTATATTCATGAAGAAACGGCCACATGGCCTTACGATGTTCATAAACGAATTGAAGCGATGATTACAGAAGCAGAAACGTTTATTAGCGGGGCGGTTACGGGAACAATTATCGGATTGAAACAGCTCATTAATCGAGTTATCGTCTTTTTTATTATTCCGTTTATCGCATTTTACATGTTAAAAGATGTGGAGCTTATAAAAAAAGCGGCATGGGAATGGACTCCGAAAAAATGGCGAAATAAAGGCGTTCAATTTTTGCGCGATGTCGATCGCACACTCGGTGGGTATATTCGTGGACAATTGTTTGTTTGCCTATTGATCGGAACAGCTGCTACGCTTTCGTTTTGGCTCATTGATATGAAATATCCTCTTTTGCTTGGCATCATCGTTGGCATAACAAATGTGATCCCGTATTTCGGACCAATTATCGGCGCCATTCCAGCAGCGATTATTGCCGCAACGGTATCAGTCAACATGTTGTTTCTTACCGTCGGCATCGTCTTTGCGCTACAGTTTATTGAAGGAAACATTTTATCTCCACTTATCGTAGGCAAAAGCTTACATTTACATCCGCTAATCATTATGTTTTCCCTATTTGTTGGCGGGGAAATCGGTGGTATCATCGGTTTAATTGTTGCTGTTCCGATCGTTGCGATTGGTAAGGCGACATTTGTGCATATTCGTTCATTGAAAACAAATTGACAAAAAAAAGGGGCTTGTCTATAATTTTCACAAGAGTAATACATACAAAAACGATGACGGATCGAGTATGTTACAGTCCATCTTAAAGCGCATGTTGGCGCACAGAGAGGAATTTCCGAGGCTGAAAGAAATTCCAGATGAAGGGTAACAGAACGCTAATCCTGAGTGCAGGCAAACCCTGCCGACGAAGCCACGTTACGGCGGTTGAGGTGATGGACGTTTTGTCCATAAACAGGGTGGTACCGCGAGCAAGCTCTCGTCCCTGAGCAGGGATGGGAGTTTTTTATATTTTATAAGGGAGGAAGGAAACGTGAAAAAGCTAACATCTGCTCAAGTTCGTCAAATGTTTTTAGACTTTTTCAAAGAAAAAGGTCACGCCGTTGAGCCGAGCGCATCGCTCATTCCAATTGATGATCCATCGTTGTTATGGATTAATAGCGGTGTGGCCACATTAAAAAAATATTTCGATGGTCGCGTCATTCCAGACAATCCACGCATTTGTAATGCACAAAAATCGATTCGCACAAACGATATTGAAAATGTCGGAAAAACAGCACGCCATCATACGTTTTTTGAAATGCTCGGAAACTTTTCGATTGGCGACTATTTTAAGCGGGAAGCGATTCATTGGGCATGGGAGTTTTTAACGAGCGAAAAATGGATCGGCTTTGATCCGAATCGTCTTTCTGTCACGATCCATCCAGAAGATGAAGAAGCGTTTGACATTTGGCATAACGAAATCGGATTGCCGGAAGAACGCATTATTCGGTTGGAAGGGAATTTCTGGGATATCGGGGAAGGTCCAAGTGGACCAAATACAGAAATTTTCTATGATCGCGGTGAACAATTTGGCAACGACCCGAACGATCCGGAATTATATCCGGGGGGAGAAAACGAGCGCTATTTAGAAGTGTGGAACCTCGTCTTTTCGCAATTTAACCATAATCCTGACGGTACGTATACGCCGCTTCCGAAGAAAAACATTGATACAGGCATGGGATTAGAGCGAATGTGCTCGATTTTACAAGACGTTCCGACAAACTTTGATACCGATTTATTTATGCCAATCATCCGCGCAACCGAACAAATTTCGGGTGAAACATATCGTACAAATGCTGAAAAAGACGTGGCATTTAAAGTCATCGCAGACCATATTCGTACGGTCACGTTTGCCATTGGCGACGGTGCGCTTCCATCAAACGAAGGACGCGGTTATGTGTTGCGCCGCTTATTGCGCCGTGCGGTTCGTTATGCGAAACAATTAAACATTCAACGTCCATTTATGTATGAACTCGTGCCGGTTGTCGGTGAAATTATGGTTGATTATTATCCGGAAGTAAAAGAAAAAGCACAATTTATTCAAAAAGTCATTAAAAATGAAGAAGAGCGCTTCCACGAAACGTTAAACGAAGGACTTGCCATTTTAGCAAGCGTCATTGAAAAAGAAAAACAACGTGGTAGCGATACAATTAGCGGTGAAGATGTATTCCGCCTGTACGATACATACGGCTTCCCTGTGGAATTAACGGAAGAGTATGCGGCAGAAGAAGGGATGAAAGTCGATCACGACGGTTTTGAGCGTGAAATGGAGCGCCAACGTGAACGAGCACGTGCTGCACGTCAAGATGTCGATTCGATGCAAGTACAAGGTGGCGTATTAGGCGATATTAAAGTAGAAAGCACGTTTGTTGGCTACGATCAACTTTCTGTTTCGTCTGTCGTTGAAGTAATCGTAAAAGACGGTCAACTTGTGAACGAAGTGAGCGAAGGACAAGAAGCGCAAATCATTTTACGTGAAACGCCGTTTTATGCAGAAAGCGGTGGACAAATCGCTGACCGTGGCTGGATCGAAGGGGAAACAGGAAAAGCGTACGTAAAAGATGTCCAAAAAGCACCAAATGGTCAACATTTACATCATATCGTCGTCGAACATGGGGTCATTCAAACAAACGGCACATACACCGCACATGTCGATGAAGCAGCGCGCGTTGATATCGTGAAAAACCATACAGCGACACATTTATTGCATCAAGCGTTAAAAGATGTGCTTGGCGTACATGTCAACCAAGCTGGTTCGCTTGTGGCGCCTGACCGTTTACGTTTTGACTTTACGCACTTCGGTCAAGTGAAGCAAGAAGAGCTTGAGCAAATTGAAGCGATTGTCAATGAACAAATTTGGCGCAACCTCCCTGTTGCGATCGACTATAAACCGCTTGATGAAGCGAAAGCGATGGGGGCGATGGCGTTGTTCGGCGAAAAATATGGCGACATCGTACGCGTTGTGCAAGTAGGCGACTATAGCCTAGAGCTTTGCGGTGGCTGTCACGTAACAAATACAGCCGAAATCGGTTTGTTTAAAATTGTTTCTGAATCAGGCATTGGGGCAGGTACACGCCGTATTGAAGCGGTCACAGGAAAAGCTGCGTATCGTCTAATGAACGATCAAATCGCATTATTAAAAGAAGTAGCGGAAAAATTAAAAACAAATCCGAAAGATGTGATAACGCGCATTGATACGCTCATGAACGATATGCGTGAATTGCAACGTGAAAATGAATCGCTCTCTGCCCGTTTAAGTCATATGGAAGCAGAAAGCTTAGTAAACGAAGTAAAAGAAGTAAACGGTGTTCAACTTGTCACAAGCAAAGTAAATAACGCCGATATGAACAGCTTGCGTGCCATGATTGACGATTTAAAACAAAAATTAGGATCAGCAATCATTGTGCTTGCTTCTGTACAACAAAATAAAGTAAACTTAATTGCTGGCGTAACAAACGATTTAGTTGACCGCGGCTATCACGCAGGGAAACTTATTAAAGAAGTAGCGACGCGTTGCGGCGGTGGTGGCGGTGGCCGAGCAGATTTAGCACAAGCCGGCGGAAAAGATGCGAATAAAGTAGACGAAGCGCTTAAATTTGTCGAACAGTGGGTAAAATCTGTTTAATAAATGGTGGAAATCGTGTACAATGGATGTAAGGATGGATATGCCAGATTTCGTGGAATGTGAGAGTGGGGTGCAAAAGACGGTGAGTTCGTTTGATAATACAATGCAATTTAACTTTCCGGAAGAACCGATGGATGTCGATGTTCGGGAAGTGTTGCTTACCGTATACGACGCATTACAAGAAAAAGGGTATAACCCAATTAACCAAATAGTCGGCTACTTATTATCTGGTGATCCAGCTTACATCCCTCGCCATAAAGATGCCAGAAACTTAATTCGTAAAGTCGATCGTGACGAATTAATTGAAGAATTAGTGAAATTCTATTTACGAACACATCGCGAGGAATAGCCACATGCGTATTTTAGGATTAGACGTTGGAACGAAAACGCTCGGTGTTGCTGTAAGCGACGAGTTAGGATGGACGGCTCAAGGCATCGAGACGATTCGCATCGATGAAGAAAACGGCGAATATGGTTTTGACCGTTTGCGACAATTAATTGAGCAATACGCGGTTGAGGAAATCGTCGTCGGATTTCCGAAAAACATGAACGGCACGATCGGACCGCGTGGTGAAGCGACAAAACGCTTTGCGGAACAAGTGAAAGAAACGTTTTCACTTCCTGTCATCCTGTGGGATGAAAGATTGTCCACGATGGCAGCAGAGCGCACGTTGATTGCTGCGGACGTTAGTCGAAAAAAGCGAAAACAAGTGATCGACAAAATGGCCGCAGTAATGATTTTACAATCGTATTTGGACTATAAACAATTGAGGTGAACATGATGGAACACGGTGAAAAACACATTACAGTCGTTGATGAAGACGGCAACGAGCAACTTTGCGAAGTATTATTTACATTTGAATCTGAAGAATTCGGAAAATCTTATGTTCTGTACTATCCAATTGGTGCAGAAGAAGATGACAATGAAGAAATCGAAATTCACGCATCTTCCTTTATCCCGGGAGAAGATGGGCAAGCAGGAGAGTTGCAGCCGATCGAAACAGAAGAAGAATGGGATATGATCGAAGAAATGTTAAACACATTCCTCGGTGAAGAGGAAGAAGGAGAGGAATAAGAGGCTGGCTATACGTCAGCTTCTTTTTTTATTTATGTCATGTCATTATTTGTAGTATAATGTCAAAAGTGAGGGGAGGATGACGCATGTTACAAGAACACGAAGCGAAAACGGTGCGAAAAATTGTCTTATATATTACAGCACCTCTATTATTGATTATAATTGCTGCATGCATTGGCTTGTTTGTATATATTCGTTCTGCCTTGCAGCCGGTTGATCCGAACGACAAAACGCCAATTCAAGTAGAAATTCCAATCGGTTCATCGGTGTATACGATTGCGAATGTATTAGAAAAAAACGGTGTGATTAAAAATGCGACCATTTTTCGTTATTACGTGAAATTTAAAAACCACGCTGACTTTCAAGCAGGCAATTATACGTTTACAAAAGCTATGACGTTAGAGCAAATTGTAGGTAAGTTAAAAACAGGAAAAGTCGTCAAAGAAGCGAAATTAAAAATAACAATTCCAGAAGGAAAACAGCTGACGCAAATTGCGACAATTATTTCGCAAAAAACAGGCTATTCATCAAAAGACATTATGACAAAGTTAACTAATCGCGCCTATATTGATGAACTTATAAAAAAATATCCTTCTGTTTTAACAACGGATATTTTAAATAAAAACATTCGTTATGCGCTTGAAGGGTATTTATTCCCAGCGACATATTCGTTTACAGAAGAAAAACCGTCGCTTGAAAACATAATTGAAACGATGATTGCCAAAACAGAAGAAGTGCTGGCGAAATATGCAGAAGATATGGAAGCGCGCGGCATGACGGTTCATCAATTGTTAACGATGGCATCACTCATTGAAGAAGAGGCAACAGAAAAAGCAGATCGTGAAAAAATTGCAAGCGTGTTTTACAATCGATTAGAAAAAGGTATGCCGCTCCAAACCGATCCAACGGTTTTATATGCGCTCGGCAAGCATAAGCAACGTGTATATTACAAAGACTTAGAAGTAAACTCACCGTACAATACGTATATACACAAAGGACTTCCACCGGGACCGATTGCGAATGCAGGAGAAATGTCCCTTCACGCAGCTCTTCATCCAGCGGAGACAGATTATTTTTACTTTTTAGCTACACCAGCAGGAGAAGTGATTTTTACAAAAACACTTGACGAACATAATCGGGAAAAGGCAAAATATATCGGAAAGCAATAAAACGTTCGCATTTTGTTTTGATTTATGGTAGTATATATAAAGTTATGGATCGTGACGAAACAAGAGTTCAACTCGTTTGAACTCTTGTTTTTGCGAGGAGGACGGTTCGTTGGTAAATCAGGAAATCATTCAATATATGGAATCATTGCTTCCTAAAAAAGAGGAAGCAATTGTAGCGATGGAACAATATGCGCGTGAACACGGCGTTCCGATTATGGATGCGCTGAGCATCGAAACGATGTTGCATATATTAAAACTCATCCAACCGAAGCGCATTTTAGAAATTGGCACTGCGATTGGCTACTCTGCTATTCGGATGGCGAAAGCGTTGCCGAATGCGAAAATTGTTACGATCGAACGAGATGAAGAGCGCTACAAACAAGCGCTCGGTTATGTTGCGCAAACGAATACGGATGGGCAAATGACGCTATTGTTTGGCGATGCGCTTGACATGAGCGATGAAGTAAAAAAACATGCTCCGTTTGACGTCTTGTTTATTGATGCGGCAAAAGGACAATATCGCCGCTTTTTTGAGTTGTACGAGCCACTTTTAAGCGAACAAGGAATCATTATAACAGATAACGTATTGTTTAAAGGACTTGTCGCCACAAATGAACCAATTGAACAAAAACGGATGCGCCAGCTCGTAAAAAAAATTCAAGCATATAACGAATGGTTGATGGCGCATCCGCACTATGAAACGATCATCATTCCGATCGGTGACGGAATGGCGATATCGAGAAAACGAGGTGAGTAAAATGAAAAAACCAGAATTGCTTGTTACGCCAACGAGCGTTGCTCATATCGAACAACTTGCTCAAGCGGGAGCAAATGCCGTCATCATTGGTGAACAACGGTACGGTTTGCGTTTAGCAGGCGAGTTTTCACGTCAAGACGTGGCAGATGCGATGCATGTGGCACGCAAGCACGGTGTGCGCGTGTATGTTGCGATGAATGCGTTGTTTCATAACGATAAAGTCGATGAACTGAGTGATTATGTTCGCTTTTTAGCAGAACAACAAGTGGATGCCATCGTATTTGGCGACCCAGCGGTGTTAATGACGGTGCGAGAAGTGGCACCGCATATGAAGCTTCATTGGAATACAGAAACGACAGCAACAAACTGGTATGCGTGCAACTATTGGGGACGAAAAGGAGCGAAACGTGCTGTTCTTGCTCGAGAATTAAATATGGAAGAAATTATTGATATTAAAAACCATGCGGAAGTGGAAATTGAAGTGCAAGTGCATGGCATGACGTGCATGTTTCAATCGAAACGTTCCCTCATTGGAAACTATTTTGAATACCAAGGCAAGTTTATGGAAGTACAACAAATGAAGTATGCGAAAGGGCTCTTTTTATACGATAAAGAGCGTGACAACAAATATCCGATTTTCGAAGATGAAAACGGTACGCACATTATGAGCCCAAATGATATTTGCATGATTGATGAGCTAGAAGACATGATTGACGCAGAAATCGATAGCTTTAAAATTGACGGCGTCCTTCATGAGCCGGATTATATTACAGAAGTAACGAAATTATATCGTCGCGCCATTGATTTATGTGCAGAAAACCGCGAGCAATACGAAGAAGAGAAAGGTGAACTGCTTGCGCGCATTGAAGCGATTCAGCCAAAACATCGCCCGTTAGACACCGGCTTTTTCTTTAAAGAAACGGTATATTAAAAAGGAGGGAGACATATGAGCATATCACAAATCATTGACGGCAAGCGTGTCATTGTGAAAAAACCAGAGCTGCTTGCCCCAGCTGGCAACTTAGAAAAGCTAAAAGTGGCGGTTCATTACGGGGCAGACGCTGTGTTTATCGGTGGACAAGAATACGGTCTCCGCTCAAATGCCGACAACTTTACGCTTGAAGAAATGGCCGAAGGTGTGCAATTTGCAAAACGTTATGGAGCAAAAATTTACGTGACGACAAACATTTACGCCCATAACGAAAACATTCCTGGCCTCGAAGAGTACTTGCGTGGTTTAGAGCGCGTTGGTGTGCACGGCATTATCGTTGCTGACCCGCTTATTATTGAAACCGCACGTCGCGTTGCACCAAAACTTGAAGTACATTTAAGCACTCAACAGTCGCTCACGAACTGGAAAGCGGTACAATTTTGGAAAGAAGAAGGACTTGAGCGCGTCGTTTTAGCCCGTGAAACTAGCGCAGAAGAAATTCGTGAAATAAAAGAAAAAGTCGATATTGAAATTGAAACGTTTATTCACGGTGCGATGTGTATTGCGTATTCCGGTCGATGTGTATTAAGCAATCATATGACTGCGCGTGATTCTAACCGTGGTGGCTGTTGTCAATCGTGTCGCTGGGATTACGATTTGTACAAGCTTGAAGGAGATCAAGCGCTGGCGTTATTTGACGAAACGGACGATCCGTTTGCGATGAGCCCGAAAGATTTAAACTTAATTCAATCCATTCCAAAAATGATTGAACTGGGTATTGATAGTTTAAAAATCGAAGGCCGTATGAAGTCGATTCACTATGTGGCAACGGTCGTTAGTGTTTATCGCAAAGTCATTGATGCTTATTGCGCAGACCCTGACAATTTCGTCATTCGAAAAGAGTGGCTAGATGAGCTCGATAAATGTGCTAATCGTGACACCGCACCAGCTTTTTTTGAAGGTGTTCCAGGCTATAAAGAGCAAATGTTTGGTGTTCATAGCAAAAAAACAACGTACGATTTCGTCGGTCTTGTGCTTGATTATGACAAACAAACAGGCATCGTGACGTTGCAACAGCGCAACTTCTTCAAACCAGGCGATGAAGTTGAATTTTTCGGACCTGAAATTGAAAACTTTACACAAGTTATTGAAAAAATTTGGGATGAAGAAGGGAACGAGCTTGATGCTGCCCGTCATCCGCTTCAAATTGTTCGTTTTAAAGTCGATCGAGAAGTTTTCCCATACAACATGATGAGAAAGGGGCACTAACATGAGGAAGAAACCGGTTGTCATCGGAGTTGCAGGAGGCTCCGGTTCGGGGAAAACGACCGTTACAAAAGCGATTTATGAACATTTTCAAGGACATTCTATTTTAATGCTTGAACAAGATTTTTATTATAAAGATCAGAGTCATTTACCGTTTGAAGAACGATTAAAAACAAACTACGATCATCCGCTCGCTTTTGACAATGACTTGCTTATTGAACATATTCATAAACTGTTGAATTACGAACCAATTGCTAAGCCTGTATACGACTATACGCTTCATACGCGCTCAAACGAAGTCATTCGCGTTGAACCGAAAGACGTGATCATTTTAGAAGGCATTCTTGTATTAGAAGATGAACGATTGCGCAACTTAATGGATATTAAAGTGTACGTTGATACGGATGCCGACATTCGCATCATTCGTCGTTTACTGCGTGACATTAAAGAACGTGGACGCACGCTTGAGTCAGTCATCGAGCAATATGTAAATGTCGTGCGTCCGATGCACAATCAATTTATTGAACCGACAAAACGATATGCCGACATCATCATCCCAGAAGGCGGCCATAATCACGTTGCTATCGACTTAATGGTTACAAAAATTCAAACGATTCTTGAACAAAATTCTATTTTGTAATACCATAGCATAGATAATATGTAAACTTTTTGTCTTTGTACGAACCGCTCGTTCGTACATTTTCCATACATAAATAAAAGGAGTGAATGACATGTCAATGGAAAAAGAATACCCAATGACGAAAGCTGGGAAGGAGAAACTCGAGCAAGAACTTGAATATTTAAAAACAGTGAAGCGAAAAGAAGTCGTAGAGCGCATTCAAATTGCGCGCAGCTTCGGGGATTTATCTGAAAACTCCGAGTACGATGCGGCAAAAGATGAGCAAGCGTTCGTTGAATCGCGCATTCAAATGCTTGAAAATATGATTCGCAATGCGAAAATTATTGAAGAAGATTTAGAAAGTACAGACATCGTATCGCTTGGAAGAACAGTGACATTTGTCGAGCTTCCAGATGGGGAAGAAGAGTCGTATACGATCGTCGGTAGTGCAGAAGCGGACCCGTTTGAAGGAAAAATTTCAAACGACTCTCCAATTGCTAAATCGCTTATCGGTCGCCGTGTTGGTGAAGAAGTGACAGTTCACACGCCTGGCGGAGACATGGTTGTAAAAATCATCGCAGTGAAATAGGTTTTAAAATACGACACCTCGTCGACAATGAAGACGAGGTGTTTTTTATGGTAAAAAAACGGATGGTCATCATATTAACAATCATTCAACTAGCCATATTCAGTTTGATCGGTCGGCTCGTTCAACTACAACTTGTAAGCACCGAGTCGTTTCATGGGATTAATTTAATTGAAGCGAGCGTCACCCAACGAACGGAACAGCTCATTATCGATGATGGGCGCGGGATGTTCGTTGATCGCTATGGTCAGCCACTTACGTATGAGTACATTCCAACGCTCGTCCTATTTCCGTTTTTGAAAAAAATGGACTGGCCAATCGATCAAATGGCTGCGATCGTCTCCGTGCCAAAAGAGATGATCAAACGACAGCTTGAAGAGGCGAAAGGTCCAATCATTTTGCATAACGGACAACGGCCCATTCAGCTTCAATCGTGGCAAATGGAACGTATTAATGAGTTGCATATTCCCGGTGTCATCGCTGTTCATAAACAATATGAACTAAAGGAAAAATACGCCCAACATGTGATCGGTTTACTTGGTGAAAATGAGAAGTTGCTCAAGGAACGATACGGGGATAGAAAGTTATCAGCAAAAAAAGTAGGTGTATCAGGTTTACAAAGTTCGTTTGACGAGTTTTTAATTCCTGATGGGGAAACGAAGCTACTGTATCACGTAGATGCTCGCGGTGAACCGCTATTTGGCATGGATGTGAAATATACAGAGCAAGCAAATCCATTTTATCCGATTACCGTACAAACAACCATTGACCGTACCATGCAGCAATATGTCGAACAAATCATTGCTCAACATGGGATGGAAAAAGGGGCTGTCGTTTTGCTCGATGTTGAAACAAACGACGTTGTTGCGCTGGCAAGCGCCCCGGCGATTGATGAACGAAATCCGTATAAAAACGAGGCGGCACAAAACAAAGCGCTTCTTCCTCAAGTGCCGGGCTCTGTGTTTAAAGTAGTCGTTGCAGCAGCAGCGCTTGAAAACGGACTTGTCCATGGACAAACGTTTAACTGTGATCGAAAAATTAACGGTGAGCCGGAAGAAAAAAAGAAAGGAATGCGCTCATTTGAAGAGAGCTTTGCGATCAGTTGCAACAACACATTTGCGGAGTTGGGAAAACAGTTGATCGCTATGAATAAAAACATGTTTGATATATATGCTCAAAAGCTCGGTCTGCTTCCACGCGTCGGTTGGGAAGGAGATGTATATCATTTTGAATCGTTTCGTCCACTTCGCGAAGAGAAAGAAGGGAAAATTTGGACGGATGAACGAGATAAACACGTTCCGCTTGCTGTTGCCCAAACGGCGATCGGTCAAAAAGATGTCCGTGTTTCACCGCTTGCGGTAGCGAATATGATGGCAACCATTGCTCGCGGTGGTGAGGCAAAACAAGTGCGCATCGCCCAAAAAATGATGTATAAGAACGGCACAACATTTTTCACTTTTGATGAAAAGCGACTAACAACCGATTCCTTGCGCCAAGAGACGATCGACAAACTACAAGAGCTGTTACAACTTGTTGTGATGCATCCAGAAGGTACAGGTCGTGCATTTCAATCATTGCCTTATACCGTAGCAGGAAAGTCAGGAACAGCAGAAACGGGGAAAGAAAAACTCGTAAACAAATGGTTCGCAGGTTATTTTCCAGCTGACCGTCCAAAATATGCGCTCGTTGTGGTACAATTAGAAACAGCATCAGCTGCCTCTGTCACGAACGCCATTTTTGCCGATATCGTTCGTGCCACATACGAGTTGGAACAGAAAGGAATGAATGAAGGGTGAGCAGCCGTTTTGCGAAACGTTCAAAACAAAGAAAAGTAAATCGTATATTGAATACGTTGATTGCGATCGTATTTGCGCTTATTTTATTTTTCGGATGGAAATGGTTGTTTGCTAACGACCGTTCAGTAAAAGAAACAAACACATCTCCGCAACCAGTTGAAGTCGAAACAAACGAATCAGAAGCGAATGAACAACCATCAGAACAACAAGAAAACAATGAGAAAGTAGAAGAAACGGTTGTCGATGACCCAAATTCCAATGTCATTCGTGAAATTGTTAACCCATCATGGCAACCGATCGGTACAACGCAATCGGAACCGCATGTAACAACGTACGATAAAAACTCGGTTGACTGGAAAGAAATGATTGATGCGATTAGTTATGCGACAGGCATTTCTTCTTCTGATTTAATCGTTTGGTTTATTGGAAATGGCGGAAGTCCGAATCATGCTGTTGCTACGGTCTCCAAAAAAGATAAAACAGAACATTATAAAGTGTTTATCGAATGGGTGACAAATGAAGGGTGGAAGCCGACAAAAGTGCAACAATTAAAAGAAATAGAGCGCCGTCCGTGACGCTCTATTTTTTTGCTTTAAAATGCACCATCGCACTATAAAGACGTTGTCCGTTTTCTAACAGTTGCATGTGATACGAAACATGATGCACTTCAAGCATAATTGCTTTGTTATGTTCGATTTGTTCATTAATTTTTTTCTCTAACGTCGCTAAGTCCGTCGCTTCGAAAAATTCTACTTTATCTTGAATGAGATCAAACGTAATCATCGTTCTCCTCCTTTCTACACGTAGTTTAACATATTTCCATTGAACATCTAAAAAAAATGTGGTAGATTGAGAACAGCAGTACATTAAATTCATACTATACTTATAGGAATTATTATATTTTATGGAGTGTGACATCATGGGACGTGAATTTTTAGACATCTTTGAGAATTGGGCACAATCGTACGATTCGTCTGTATACGGGCACGATGAGCAATACCGTGACGTATTTGACGGATATGAAACGATTTTAAATACAGTCGTTGAAAAAAGCGGGAACGTCGTTTTAGAGTTTGGTGTTGGGACAGGAAATTTAACGAAAAAACTAATTGAGGCGAACAAAACGGTATATGGCATTGAACCGTCTGCACCAATGCGTGAACTTGCGAAAGAAAAGCTCGGTCATGTGTCGATTGAAGACGGAGACTTTTTACAGTTTCCTTTGCCGAATGAACCGGTCGATACGATCGTGAGCACATACGCTTTTCACCATTTAACAGATAAGGAAAAAGAAGAAGCGATCGGCAAATATAGCGCACTTCTTCGGAAAGGTGGTAAAATAGTGTTTGCTGATACAGCGTTCATTGATCGCGAGGCGTATGAGGCGATGGTTGCAGAAGCAAAACAAAAAGGATTTGTCGACTTAGCAGAAGACTTACAACGTGAATATTACACGACAATTCCTATTCTTGAACGCACGTTTACAATAAACGGTTTTACTGTCACTTTTACGCCAATGAATCGTTTCGTTTGGTTGATGGAAGCTGTCAAACAATAAGTGAAAGAGGTTGAAACGATGAAAATAGCAATCATTGGGGCAATGGAAGAAGAAGTGGCGATTTTGCGCGAAAAAATAGCTGATCGAACAGAAACGACAGTAGCGAATTGCGCGTTTTACAGCGGTACGTTAGACGGAGCCAACGTCATTTTATTAAAATCAGGCATCGGGAAAGTGAATGCAGCGATGTCGACAACGATTTTATTAGAACGTTTTGCGCCAGATGTTGTGATTAATACAGGCTCTGCTGGCGGTTTTGCCCCATCATTAAACGTCGGAGATATCGTCATTTCGACAGAAGTTGTTCATCATGATGTTGATGTCACAGCATTCGGCTACGCTTACGGTCAAGTGCCAGGCATGCCAGCGCGATATGTTGCTGATGAGCGATTAGTGCAAGCAGCTGAAGCGAGCGCAGCCCACATTCGTGACATTCAAGTGGCAAAAGGATTAATTGCGACAGGCGATTCATTTATGCACGATCCAGCGCGCGTCGATTTTGTGCGCACGCAATTTCCAGACTTATATGCTGTTGAAATGGAGGCTGCTGCGATTGCGCAAGTATGCCATCAATTTGCCGTCCCGTTTGTCGTCATTCGCGCATTATCAGACATCGCTGGTAAAGAGTCTAACGTATCGTTTGAACAATTTTTACAAAAAGCAGCCCTTCATTCATCTGAACTTGTGCAATTGATGGTAAATGAATTAAACAAATAGGAGAGCCCCACTCTCCTTCTTTTCATCTTTAGGGAGGTTACAACATGAAAGTAGCGAAAAGCGTGCATGAATTAATCGGCCATACACCGATCGTTGAAATTACGCAATTTCCGCTTCCAAAAGGGGTGCGCCTATTTGCGAAGCTCGAATATTTAAATCCCGGGGGAAGCGTCAAAGATCGTCTAGGACAAGAATTGTTAAACGATGCGCTAGCGACAGGAAAGTTAAAAGAAGGCGGAACAATTATTGAGCCAACGGCAGGCAATACAGGGATCGGTCTTGCGCTTGCTGCGATCGGGAAAAACATTCGCGTCATTTTTTGTGTACCAGAAAAATTTAGCATCGAAAAACAACAGCTGATGCGCGCACTTGGCGCAACCATCATCAATACGCCAACGAACGAAGGAATGGCAGGGGCGATTCGAAAGGCGAAAGAGCTCGCCGCTGAAATTCCAAACTCCTATTGTCCGCAACAGTTTGAAAATCCAGCGAACCCACGCACGTACTATAAAACGCTCGGTCCAGAAATTTGGGAGCAACTGGACGGACAAATTGATGTTTTCGTTGCTGGTGCTGGATCAGGTGGCACATTTATGGGAACGGCGAAATTTTTAAAAGAAAAAAATGAGCGGATAAAAACGGTCATCGTTGAACCAGAAGGGTCGATTTTAAACGGTGGAGCACCGAGTCCGCATCGCACTGAGGGCATTGGTATGGAATTTTTGCCACCATATATGGATACGAGCTATTTTGATGCCATTCATACGATTTTAGATGACGATGCGTTTCGGCGCGTCAAAGAGCTTGCGCAAAAAGAAGGATTGCTTGTCGGTAGCTCATCTGGTGCCGCGTTTCATGCTGCTTTATTAGAAGCGGAACAGGCGGAAGAAGGAACGAACATCGTTGTCGTTTTTCCAGATAGCAGCGAACGATATTTAAGTAAACATATTTATGAAGGCGGGATGTAACGTGAGAAGAAAAACGAAATTGATTCATGGTGGCATTGCCGGAGATGTGCATACAGGGGCTGTCTCTGTTCCCATTTATCAAGTGAGTACGTACAAACAAGAAGCGGTCGGCGTCCATAAAGGATATGAATATTCACGTACAGGCAATCCAACGCGACATGCTTTAGAGGAACTAATTAAAGATGTGGAAGAAGGATATGCTGGTTTTGCGTTTAGCTCAGGTATGGCAGCCATTACTGCCGTCATGATGTTGTTTAATAGTGGCGATCACGTCATTTTAACTGACGACGTATATGGCGGCACATACCGCGTCATGACGAAAGTATTAAACCGTCTCGGCATTGAATCGACATTTGTCGATACGAGCGATCTCGCAAATATGGAAGCGCACATTCAACCAAACACGAAAGCCATTTACATCGAAACGCCGACAAATCCGCTTTTAAAAATTACAGACGTACAAGGGGCATCAGCGATTGCGAAACGTCATGGGTTGTTAACGATTGTCGATAATACGTTTAGCACACCGTATTGGCAAACACCAATTGCGCTTGGCGCAGATATCGTCATTCATAGCGCGACAAAATATTTAGGTGGTCATAGCGATGTTGTTGCCGGACTTGTCGTCGTCAATAACGAGCAACTCGCAAAAGACATTCATTTCATCCAAAACTCGACAGGCGGCATTCTCGGTCCGCAAGATTCATGGTTATTGATGCGCGGCATCAAGACGCTCGGCATCCGCATGGAAGAACATGAACAAAATACGCGCAACATCGTTGCATTTTTAACGAATCATCCAGCGGTTACGCGCGTGTATTACCCTGGGCTTCCGTCACATCCAAATTATGATGTAGCGAAAAAACAAATGCGCGGCTTTGGCGGCATGGTGTCATTTGACGTCGGTAGCGCTGAAAAAGCGGAACAAGTATTAACGCGCGTCCGCTATTTTACGCTAGCGGAAAGTTTAGGAGCGGTAGAAAGTTTAATTTCACTCCCAGCAAAAATGACGCACGCCTCTATTCCGAAAGAGCGCCGCAATGAACTAGGCATTACCGACGGGCTCATCCGCATTTCTGTCGGGCTAGAAGATGCCGACGATTTAATAGAAGATTTAGCACAAGCTTTGGCATAAATTACATCGTACCCTTTTTTCTTTTCTATGATACATTGAAAGAAGGAAAGGGGGACGGTTATGTTGGATGAACAAAAGCGACATTGGTTAGGAAAAGCGCGTGACTATAAAGCATACAGTCTCGTTTTATTTGCGCTTAGTGCGTTTTTATATATCGGAACATGGATTCCAAACGCTATCGACGAAGCAAAGCGACCACTTGTGCTTGGAGCGGTGTTTATTCTCATGCTCGCCTCTATTTTTTTCTCTCACCGTTCACACATATATGCACGAAAAATAGAAGAAGAAGCATAAACCCCATTTTCGAACGAAACAAAAACGTGTAAAATAAAAGAAAATGGGCAAAGGGGGAATGTATGATGATGTGGATGATTACAGGTCTAGTCATTACAGCCGTCATCGGTTTTGTTATTATCGCGGAAGTGAATGCCGAAGCATAAAACAGTCTCTAAACAGGAGACTGTTTTTAATACAATTCATTTGTGATAAACTTCACAACTGTCGTCGACCTCCAATCTTGCAAAAACCCCGGGGGATCGACGACAGTTTGTATTTTGCCACTCTTTCAGTTGTATCAACGGATAGTATGAGTAAAATGTTTGTGGGAGGAAGCTAAACCCTCTTCCATCTGTTTCAAGGGGAGGTTTCCTTGAAAAGAAGGGGGGTGAGCAAAATAGATGCAAAAAGGACTCTCTTCCTGTATGGTGATAAGTGCGACCAAATCACACAGGAGGTCAGAGAGTCCTATGCAACAGTTTATCACAGATGGGCAAACATTAAAAGAGATAGAAATGGAATTGTTTTTGATGTTGCAAAAAACGTATGGGGAAATGTTTCAACAGGTATTGGAATGGCTGGATGAAGAGATCGCCAAGCAACGAGATAAAAAACGCTATTACCTAAAAGATAAACGAACGGTACGCATCCAGACGCTCTTTGGGGAGGTGGAGATCCGACGCAATTACTATTTGGATCGAGAAAAAGGCGTGTATACGTGTTTGTTAGATCATTTTCTCGGCTTCGATGGAGCGAAGGGGATGAGTCCGTTATTGGAGGAAACCGCCATTGAATTAGCCGTTATCGGTCCTTCTTATCGCCAAGCAGCCGAAGCGTTAGAGAAGATGGTAGGCTATGCGGTGATGAGCCATGAAACGATTCGGCAGATGGTATTACAGGCGACAGTGGATAGGCATCGTCCGATGGAAATGAAGCGACAGGTGTTGTTCGTGGAGGCGGACGGACTATATGTGAAACGGCAGCGAAGTCGCCGAAGAGGGAAGGAAGAAAAAATTTTGGTGGTGCACCAAGGATGGAAAGCAAACGGGAAACGGGTATCCTTGGTTGGGAAACGGCACTATGTACACGAAACAAAAGAGCCGGTGTGGGAAGGATTAGAACGATTCTTGAACGAGGAATACGGCTATGACCCAACGAGGGATTGGGTGGTGATCAATGGCGATGGAGCTGCGTGGATTACGGCTTGTCGGGAATATTTCGGGAAGCGAGCGTTTTTCCAGCTAGATCGGTTCCACGTAGCGCGAGAGATTCGCGAATGCTTAAAAGATCACCCACGGTACCGGACGATTCGGAAAAAGCTAGCCTTGTTTGATGAAAACGGGTTATTAACTGAACTGCATAGTGCGGTAGGCACCCTAGGGGATGAGAAGAAAGAAAAGCAATTGGAGGGATTGATTCAACGGATCGAATCGATGCCAGGATGTTTGAGTGATTACCGTCAATGGCTGCGGGAGAAAGGCATAGATACGACAGGAATGCGCCCGATGGGAAGTGCAGAGGGAACGATGCACGTCTTTGCGAAGCGAGTAAAAAATGGACGGAGTTGGTGTGAAGAAGGCATTCGAGCGTTTTTAAACGTGATGGTAGCCGTGAAAGACGGGTTAACGATTCAGACATGGAAAGGAGAGGTGCTTTCGCAAGAGGAGGAAAGAGAAAGGGAACGAGAAACGATCGTGAAAAAGGCGATCAAGCATGTAGGAACCAAGGTAGCGGAGTTGGTGCGAGGGAATATCCGTTATTTCCATCATTCGTCAGGAACGCCTATTTATCAAGCGTTAAAAGCATTGAAAGGGTTTTAAAAAAGCGAAAAAGGCACAGGCAAGCAGGATGAGAGGATTAGAAAACGCTTACATAAATCGAATTATTTAACCAAATATATCCATTGAATTAAAATATCAAAAAAATCTCCCACAAACTCTTGACTCAATC